>NZ_CP019317.1 GCF_001969365.1 Tateyamaria omphalii
GCAGTAGGGGTTGTCGTCATCATAGTCGAAAGCGACCAAGAGTGCACTAACGGCCATGGTTTCGATATTCTGCTCCAACCAAGGGTACTGATCCCGTGAGATCGTTGCAGGGCGGTATGGCGAATTCGGAATGTCGTAAAGTTCAGGCACCTGGATCGGCACAAGCGTAATGTCTTGCTCCGCCGCGATGGAACGCCCCAGTTTACTGGTGCGCCCGCCACATAAAACAGCACGTCGTAGATGCCGTTTTCAAGGTCAGGTAACCCCTCTCCATCGCTGGCGTTGACAAGGTCGAGGGTCTTGCTTCCATTTCCGGATTGCTCATACAGCCAACGCGTCGTCAGGTTTGTTCCGCTTTTTTCGCCCCCTGCGTTGACAACATAATCGCCGTTAACCAGATCACCCAGCCCGCTGATACCGCGGTCCTGTTTGGCGAAGGCGTGAATTTCCTCCGTATAAAGCGGCATCACCACTTTGATGCGATCCACGATGCTTTCCAAAACATCGTCGCCGCGTGCACGTGACTTAAGCTGCTCTAGCACGTCGGCTTGGACGAGGGCCAGCTGGTAGTACTTTTGCTCGCTCTGGCCCTCGTAACCGATCAGACGCCTGAGGTTCTGCACCGATCCATCGCTTGGCACAATCTCAAGGGTTACATCACTTGGAAGCGTCTTGGCGATGTCCTCGGCGAAGCGGAAATACGTGCCCGAAGCACCGCCGGTTGTGATGGTCAGCACCGGGCCGTCTTGGGCTGGACTGTGCGTCGCGGTGGACAATACCGTCGCAAAGGCGACAACAGCGCCGGCGGCAAAGTGACAGATGGAATGCTTCAGGTTTTGCATGTGCGGTGATTCCTATTCTGCGTCCAGATCGCTTTGCGAGGTGTAACCAAGGCCCAAGACCGGGTGAACGATGATAACGTTGCGCGGCGCAAGGCCAGCGGTTTCGATTTTAATGACAGTTTGCCCAGCGGTGCCGGCAGTTCCCAGCGCAACCGATCCTGCATGTTGGGATACGTAAAGCGCCAGATCCGACGAAACCTGCGCAAATGAAAGCTTTTCTATCGGTGGAAGATCCGGTTTTGCAGCCAGTGCATCGGTCAACTGCTCAATCAAGCCAACCCGCACCAACGTTTGGTCCAGCGCTTGCAAGGTCTCCGTTAGCACCTGAATTTCCCGTGCATTCACACCGGATGGCGTCGGACCGCGCTCTGCCACCAGTTGATCATACTTTACGCGCAGCTGGTTGATCCGCTCAGCCATCATGTTGCGGTCCGCCTTCAGGCTTTCCAGCCGGGCCTGCAACGAACCAACCAGATCGACACTTATATCCGGCGGGTCGCAGTGAAAAAAGAACTTTGGCCTTTCTTGAGACGGGACATTTTCACAATTGGGCTTTGGCAGCAGTTCCAGCCAATCCCAAACGCGGTCTCTCTCGGCTTGAAGGCGCGCTTGGCGTGCCGTGACCAGTTCTTCTAGGTAAGCGGGTAAATCGGTCTGAAAATAGGGAATGATGCAATCATCATATTTAAGCCGCTCCAGCACGGGAACTTCGGCGCATACAACCGTGGGTACGACACGCAGGTCATCAATAAATGAATTTTGTGCGAACACGCTTGATCCAATCAAAAACCAGACCAATGTCGCGCAAGACATCCAAATTGACTTGCTTGGAAAAACCAATGGCCCAGTAACCTATTGCTTAAAAACCCCTTAGAAGTATTCTTTAAGAAGTATCGAATTTCAAATGATTCTTTTGCGTGACGACGTGTGGGGGCAACGGTTTGGCGGGAGTTGGATGGCATAGATTTGCGGTCATTCTTTTGCTTGTCGCGCACAGTACTGCGGCCCAGCCTGTGACAGAAGACGATATGCAGCGTCTGGACCTTGGCGACATTGATGCGATGATAAAAAGCATCGAACGCCAGGTCGAACTGGTGCGGCTCGGCTCCGCCGAACGATCAGATGAGCCGAACGATGCTGCCTCCGATGTCACTGCCGCTGTGACGGTTGTGGCTCTGAACCGCGAACGCACCAGTCCCTTGTGCTTTCGCGAAAACGAATACCGGCAGAAGACTCCAACTCAGTTGCAGGCATATTTTGAAACGGTGGAGCAGTCCATTTCGCGCGTGAACAGTACGCTTAAGTCTTTCAACGATTTGAGTGCTGATTATGCGGAAGGGCAATGCCCAGGTTTCATGGTGCAGATGCTGGCTGCCGCCGAAAACAGTTTGTCATCCGTGTCGCGGCCGGAGTTGAGTGACCTGAGTTATCATCTTGAAACGTGTTGGCCGGACGACGACTTGACTGAAGCGAATGGTGCGCCGCTCGATATGGATCAGCGCTATGCGCGCGCGCGACAGGGGTTGGATCAGTATCGTCGCGCGGCGCGCAGTTATAGTCAGGCAGAAGCGTGGTGCAACGGATGATGCGCTTGTGTTTGAACGTGATCGCCGTCGTATCCTGGTGCTTTGCTACGACGTCCTTGCACGCACAGCAAACTGACGCGACCGCGGAGATCAACGCTTTGGTGAACAAGGCTTTTGGCGAACTCACAGACCTGCAAGAGGCCTACTTTGACATCCGTGGAAAGCTGGTTGATTGGGAAAATAGTAACCTGCGTTCAAACCGTACAGCTTTGACTGGCGTATCGACCGACGATGCGGCTTACCGGGACGTCGCGTCGGCTATTGTGTCCCATCCACTTGTACCGCGTGCCGACATTCAGTGCCGTGAACATCTTGGTGCCCTGCTGACGCCAGGAAACGTGGTGGATGAAAGCGCATTGCTTGCCTGTGGCCGATCAATTGATCCTCGCGTGCGGCACTCCGAGGCATATGAGTGCTCTAGTCTGTTTTGGGCTGTTGATCCAGCGGGTACGCTTCGCCTAAACGGTCATGTCCAAGGATCCGGCGACCTTGCGGCTCTGCGCAGTAAGTACGGAGAGCAAACGGTTGCGACTGTTGTGGAGCGGCCCTTCCCGACATGCGCGGCGATTGAGGCGTTGGAACTGCCGATGTCGTCGCAAGACCGACCATATGTTCGAATGTTGTCACAGCGGGACCGCATTGCCTTTGGAGAAAGCCTGGCATTCGAACTCACGACACCGGACTTCTATGCGTTCCTGTACGTTGTGTATCTACAAGCTGATGGCTCAATATTTAACTTGATGCCGCGCCGATCTCTTTTGCGCCAGCAGCAAGATCCGCAGTCGACCCTGCGATTTGGCGACGGCCTGGATGGTCGACAAAGGTTTACAGCCTCTGCTCCAGCTGGGACGGAGGCCATTATTGCAGTTGCTGCACGTAGCCCAATTGACGGTCTTGACGCGTTGGAAGTTCCCGGTAGCAACCAATACGCGAAAAAGAATGGGCAACCTGTAGACCAAGCCGTTTTTCTTGAAATTCTGAAGGACAGCCTTCAAGATGAATTTGACGCGACGCGGGGGCGTCGTGAAATATCTGCGGACGTGTTGCATTTGACTGTGGTCCCATAGAATTATTGGGTTTTTCCTGGGGTTTAATATGTATCGAAGAATTTTTGCAGTTCTTTCAATCCTATTTTTGGGAATCAGCGGAGCAGCTTTTGCACAGTCTTTTCAGAACAGTGCATCAATAATTCAGCAATTGTCCCCGCAGAACACGGGCCCGACAGTGCGGTCGATGAACAGCAACGCGAAACGCGGGATCAACATTCAGGGGCAGTTGCCGCCAGCTGTGGACCTGCCCCGGGTTAATCTGACGGTAAACTTCGAACTGGGCTCGTCGCAACTCACCACTGATGGGATGATTGCACTCCGGTCGCTGGCCAAGGCATTGCTGGACCCCAAGCTGTCTAAAATGACCTTTCAAGTCGGAGGGCATACGGATGGGCGGGGCGACGCTGCCTTCAACCAAGGTTTGTCGGAACAGCGTGCACGCGCGGTCGTCGAACATCTGACGACGTTTTACGAGGTGCCCGTCGGGCAGCTCATCCCCATCGGGTACGGCTTTAACCAGCCGATGGACCCCGGTAACTTGATGAACCCATTGAACCGTCGGGTTGAGATCATCAATCTCGATCCCCTTTCCTAATTCTAACGTATGGTGACATTCATGACCGCTATTGGAAGACTTCTGACTGCATTTGGCTTCTTGTTTGCCACCTTTGCCGCAACATCCGCATGGGCCGAACGGAAGTTGGCGCTGGTTGTCGGCAATGGTGCTTACGTGCATGCAACACCACTTGCGAACCCGGTGAACGATGCGCAAGCGATGGCGACCAAACTGGAAACACTGGGGTTTGAGACATATACCGGCCTGGATCTGGACAAGATCGGAATGGAGCGGTTGCTGCGAGATTTTACCCGCGCAGCCAAGGACAGCGACGTAAACATCTTCTTCTATGCCGGTCATGGGATGTCGGTGGACGGCACCAATTATCTGGTGCCTATCGACGCTGTTTTCGAAGATGAAACAGCGCTTGATTTTGAGGCAGTGTCGGTCGATTTCGTGACGCGTCAGATGTCGTTTTCCAATGCCGTCAATCTGGTGTTCCTTGATGCCTGCCGCGACAATCCGCTGTCCGATAAGCTGTCGCGTTCCATGGGCGCCACTCGGTCAACTGCCGTTCAAAACGGGTTGGCCGAAATGAAGATTAACAATGCGGGCAAGGGCATGGCAATCGCGTTTGCAACCAGCCCAGGCGACGTTGCCCTGGACGGGGATGGCCTGAACTCGCCGTTTACAACCGCTCTG
The DNA here is from genome assembly GCF_001969365.1 of Tateyamaria omphalii. NCBI lineage: Bacteria > Pseudomonadati > Pseudomonadota > Alphaproteobacteria > Rhodobacterales > Roseobacteraceae > Tateyamaria > Tateyamaria omphalii. The sequence goes on from NZ_CP019317.1 coordinate 4,736, forward strand.
CTCAAGCACATTGATGCCGAAAATACGGATATTGCGGAAGTATTTAGCCGCGTGACTGGTGATGTATACAACAATACGGACCAGTCCCAGAGACCATGGCTGAATGTCTCGTTGACAGGACCAGTCATGTTGAATCCAGTAACCGAGCTCAAGGCCGTGGCGCGCGCACCTCAAACGTCCTCTAACGTGGGCGGAGGCGCCGCTGCGCCCGGCGGCAACATGCTGGAAGAACAGAAGATGCTGTTTGATCTGGCGCGAGAAACCGACAGCGTAGATGACTATCAGGCCTATCTCGACAGTTTTCCAAATGGGCTTTACGCCAACAACGCCCGGCGCTCCATCCGTCGTTTGGCACCGAAAACGGTCAGACGACAGCGGCTTTGTCCACACGCGCATCAGCGTCGAGTGCGGTGACATCGTCCCGGGCGGATGCGATCCAGGAAAACGGCCCACTTATTTTGCCGGTTACGGTCTCACTGCGGAACATGCCAGCCAACGAGGCGACAGAGCTGCAATTGAACCTGGACCGAACCCTTCGCGGAAACATCCAGGCCCGCTTGAATGCGGCAGGGACCAATGTGGGGGTGTTGACGGCCAATGGGGACGTAAGACCCGTGCGGGCATCACGCAGTGGCAATCCAACAATGGCCTTGTGCCCTCGGGTTTCCTGAACCCGGCGCAGTACGACCTTTTGGTGTCACAGACCGAAGGGAGGTATACGCCCTACGTGGCTCCCAAAGCGGTTGCACGTAAATCGACCAGCGGCGGCAAAAGGAAAGCGACTACGAAGCGCCGTAACAACAATGACGCATTGGGCGCGGCGATACTGGGCGTCGCGATTGGAACGATCCTTTCGAAGTAAGCCGTTTACTGCGGTCCCGAGGCGCATGGGGCGGGGGCCGCATATTCACAAGGTTCCGTTGGGCGCCCGATGGTGTCGCGTCTATTCTGCAGGCCACAAACACCGTGGCGCGTCAGAGACCGCCAGGTATCAGAAAGGCTACTGGCCCCAAATGCGTGTCTGATCTCCGCCCAATTTTGAATAGCGCAAGGGGCGGCGGCCTGCCACGATCGCCTCGAGTTCCGGATTGGCTCGCAACGCGAGCCAAGCTTCAGCCCATGACAGTTGGAAGTCTTCCAGAGCGCTTATTCCGCTACCCAAAGTTTGCTGGGCACCGGCGATAGCCGCACTGGAAGTCCCGCCATTGGCCAGATCGGTAAGCGTGAAGTCTACGATGCGGTCGAGTGCACGTGTGCACCGGCTCATGACGGACATCCCTTGCCGTTCAAGCAATGCGGCGGTGACAACCATGGGAGTGATCGCATGGACTTGATAACGCAACGCAAGATGTTTGCGACGCATCTCTTGCGGCAGACTGCCATCAGGCGCGGCTGTGCATGCGACGTAATTCAATGACCAGGCAGCCCATCCGCGTGTGATCTGGTCTTGCGTTAAAAGAGATGTGGCAGCGGCGGCCAACGCCGCCCAAGCGCGCAGGTTGCCTGACGCCGCACCGTTTGGCGCTGTTTCCCAAAACACCATCTGCTCATCCATGCGGCGGGCCAACCACGCTTGAACCGCAGCAAGATCCGCTGCATTCGACGCAGGTGCAACTTGTGCTGCGACCAGAGCCAATGCAGCGAGCCTTGAACCCACGGTCAGTTCAACCGTTTCTGTCCCAAGTTGCGAAAGCGCATTGGCCTGCGCCCACTCTGCCAAAGCGGACATGATACAAGCCGCCTGTGCCGTGTCCCCTGCCCCCATGGCGCTGTCGGTTCTGGTGGTCATCAGTGACACAAAATCATCGAGCGCCTTTAGCGCTTGTTTTGCTTCTTCTTCCGCCTCGATATCGATCTGACTGCGGCTGACGTCATCTTCCGCATAGCGACTGTCAAAGCTCAGACTGACCACCGGCTCAGGCACAGTGCCACATTCTGCAAAGGCTTTGAGCGGCATGCAAAGACAAATGGCTGCGAACAACGTGCGTATCATTCATCCCTCGTCCTTGATGCGCAGCGATCGGCCAAAGCGGATGCTTCGGGATGACCGATCGCGTCAGCCTGATCCAACCATGCGGTAGCCCCGTCAGTGTCGCTCGCACGCCCGAGGCCCATGCCAAGGGCGAATCCCGCTTCGAACATGGCGTCACGATGGCCCTGACCCGCAGACTGTTCCAGCCATTTGAGTGACGTCGCCAAATCACTTTGTGTTGTCGCCGAACCGCGCAAGATCATACCCAGCTCATAGGCTGCATCAGGATCGCCAGCGGCTGCCGCACGTTCGAGCATGACAGTGATGTCCACCCGTTCCAGAACACGGTCGCGCACATCTTGCGGCGCAAGCCGGAACTGTTCGGCGATCAAGGCCGTTTGCGCATCGTCGGGGCTGGTGATGGCAATCAACAAGTGCTCAACCGCTGCGTCTGGATCATATGTCGTCAGGTCCGGGTTTGCGGTCAGTTGGATCAAACGATAGCGTGCACCGGGATCGTTGCTGGCCAACTGGCGCTCGGCGCGGTCGACCGCGTTCGGGGCGCCACCGTCGTCAAACAGTTTCATTTGCCGATTTGACAAGCGAAGTTTTGACAGAACGTGACCCCCTTCGAAATGCAGACCGATGGTGCGCCAATGGTAACTCAGGTCGCCGTCTCCACGAATGGCGTAGGCGTCGCCCAGTTCGTCAGCGTCCTTGGTGCCGCAAGTCATCAGTGAAACTGCACGGTCAATGTAATCATCGACCTTGCGATCACTAATGTGTGGAATGGCGAACATCAGGGCAAGAAAATCACCGCGTGTGTCGATTTTTTCGGCAAACTCCGCGTACACGTCGGCTTCCGTCCGAGTTGCCCGTTGCAAGCGGGATAGTAAACGAATGGCAGCCCCCTCGCCCCGGTTGCCGGCCATGGTCAGCAATTGAACGATCTCGTCCGCAATCTCCGAATCGCGGCCGTTGTATTCGACAAGCGCAATCGCAAGGTCGAGGGCACTTGTGACCCCGTTGTTCAGGTACACGCGGCGAAAAAACTCGATGGCAAGGTCGCGCTGTGCCGGTGTTGTCGCCAGTTCGAATTCCAACTCTGCAAAGGCTTCGAGCGCTTGGTCGGACCGGTTCAATTCACTGGCCCAAAAGCGCAAGGCCGCGGACGATGTCAACGGGTTCGCCTGAACCCGCTGGGCATGCGAGGCGACCATCTGGATACGCCGATCAAGCGCTAAGGACTGTATCTTGCCAATGGCTTCTGGTGATCGGTCAAGCGATAGGGCCAGCAGATCTGTGGCGGACACGGTGACATTGGCATGGCCCGACGCGCGGTATGCCGCAGCCCAGGGATCGGCCAACGCAAGGCGCGGTGCGTCGTTAACCTGACACCGATATAGACTGTCCAGATCGCGCATCGCTTGGGACACTCCATGGCGCGCGACGGCTTCGGTCAACAGGTTCTCGGCCCGGACAACGGCGGCTGGATCATCGCGGTAACGCACAAGCATGCGTGCCAATCGCCGCTGGCCCGGGCCATCCCCACGCCGCACGGCCTCTTCCAGCAGTGCAATGGCTTCAGCTTCACCTGCCCAGCGGCCCTTACGCACCAACACCTCGCCCGCAAGTCGGTCAAACACGCGGCCCGGTGCCTCGGGCATTTCTGCAATCTCGCGCAAGTATTGCAGGAAAGGGCCATCATCATCCGCTTCCATCCCGTCAATGTTCACAACCAGCTGCAGGAGTGGTGTGATTGATGCGCGTGTGCGCCTGTCGTCCTGGCTGTGATTGAACCCCAGGATTTGGGACAACTCGGCCTCGCTCAAAGCTCCGGATGAAACCAAGGCCGCGCCCGCCGTGTCATCGACGGCGACCCCAAGCCGGACTGCGCGCTCAAGATAGGTGCGCAATTCGATGTTGTCCTTTTGAGCCGCATCGGCATTCAGGTGGAACTCAACCACACGCCAGGCGGCGTCTGCTCCGCCCAGATCGGCGGCAAACCGGAACCAAGCGAGTGCATTCGCAGGGTTTGCAGCAACCAGATCGCCGCGGATGTACTCCTGCGCAATGCGGGCGGCCCGCCGACACACACCGCGATCAAGGCCGCCAAGGATACCGCCAAAGGCCATGTTCACGGTCAGATCAAGCGGAGCGTCCCAGCCTTCGACCAGCCTGCCCTCTTGCTCAAGCCGCGCGATTTCCAAAAGGGCGTCCGCGTTTCCACCAAACGCCGCTTCCCGCAAAAGTGCCTGCGCGTAGGCCGGATCGGGGTCAACGCCAATACCGTCCTGATAGTACCGCGACAGAACGAGGCGTTGCGTGTTGGTCATGTCGCCAACACGTTCCCGCAGTTGAACGACGATGCCATCATCGGACATGGCTTGCATACGACCGGCGCGCAGCATCAGTTCGATACGGGCAAATGCCGCGTCAAGTTCAGTGAAGGTTTCGTCTATGTCAGATCTGCGCTCGATCAGGGCGCTGATGAAGTCGAAAAAACGGTTCGCATCCTCAGTGGTATAGTTGCGAATGTCGCGACGCAGATAACGGATGCGTTCGCGGTCCGTTAGCTCGTCTTCTGTGCCTTCAACGGTCAGGTCATTCTGTTGAGGATTCGCAGGCGCAGGCACGCATACATCGCGCGGCGCAATCTGAGGCGGCAAGAAATCCAGTTCCAGCGGGACTGTCTGCGCGTGTGCGGCAACCGGGGTCAACGCGAGGATCAGTGTCAAAGCACGAAACATATCTACTGCCCTCCTCTTCAGAAACAAACGTTCAGTTGCGGCGTCGCGCCAAATTCTGAACTGCCGGAGATGCGCAAAGACTTAGGGCCGTGCTCTGCCAAGCCGCCGACCGGGATATAGAATTGCCCGGTGAGTACTTGTCCGTCATGCCGATAGATGCTGCGACTGCGCGCAAGACCATCTTTGCCGACAAAGTCAAACCGAACCGCCGCCACCGCTGTGCCGCCGGTATTGAAGGACAGTGTGCTGCGGTCTGTGAGTTGGGCGGACGACAGATCTGCCGTCAACACTCCAGTTGCTTTGTCAGCGCGGACAGTCAGTGCTGCGGCGCAGTTGGCTCCTGCTGCTGCAATCAACTCCTTGATCGGCTGATCTCCATATTGGCCGAGCGATGCGGTCACGGGCACTTCCCAGACCAAGACTCGGGGCGGCGCGGTTTGGAAATCTTGCGACGTGAGGTATGTGGACATCGCCGCGAATGCGCCACCCATGGGAACGCCGTAGCTCAGGGTGCGCAGGCCCGTTGCTTCGCTCAGAAACCCCGGCAGGTTGAGCTCGGCGGTATCGGTCACTTCGGTCCCAACCACGACTTGCATGTCTGCAGGCGCCCCGAGCTGATCTGCGGTGGTCGCAAAGGCCTGGGTCGCAACGGCTGGCAATTCAGTCAGGCACGCTGTTTGCAGGCTTGCACGCATGGCTGAAGGGACCGTTTGTTTATCACCCGGGACTGACGTGAACTCAGTCGTTTGCGCGCCACTCAGAGCCGCGTGTTTGTTTAGCGCTGCCGCAACCGACTGCGCCAAAATGCGTGCGCCATTGGCTGTTGGTCTGTGGTCCGCCTCGAAAAACGGGCGCTCACCTGCCAATTCTGCTGCGCGAAGGTCAACAAGCGCGTCGGCGACGACCACCCCTGCCTTTCGAGCCGCGCAATCATATCGACATGAACTGCTGTCGCGACTGCGGCATCATATCCAAGATCAGCTGCCAAGGGCGGCAAAAGATGTGGCATCACTGCGACCGTGTTGGAACGGGAAGATAAACCAGCGTTGTTCCACGGTTCGCCAATGCCGTGCTTAATTCAGCAACAAGTGCAATCGTTTCTTCGGCCAAACCGTGATGCGACTGAAGCTCGGGCCGGACAGTGAAAAACACGCCATCTCGCCCTCAACCGCAGGAAGCGCCGGGTTCGTTTCAAGTGCGCGGCATCCAAATGGGGACAGCGCGTACGCGGGCCCTGTGATGAACGCCAGAAAAAATGTCAAAGTGGCTGCACATATGGTGCGCATTCTACCTGTTCGAGTACCCGGTTTCATTGCAAGCCCCCGCTGCTGTCCGGCTGTTTCTTTCACCGCTGTATTTTGTTACCTACTCATGTGCCCCATCTGCCGGAGCCGTCTGCTGCAGCAGGTTCGCTGCTGTTGTTGAAACGCCTAAATGTTTGGATTGCACAGCCACCTGCAAAAGCGCGCGCGCATCGGTCAGGTCACTGCCCGATGCGCGGTCCTTATCTGTTGCACGTTCAAGCAGGCCCATGGCCATGCCCAGTTCGATGCGGCCATCGCCTTGCTTTTGAGCCTCTTCCAGGATGCGAGCGCGTGTCCGTTCCGACAGCGGACCGAATAGCCGGGCCGCGCCGTTGAAATCCACGACCGCTTCAAAGGCCAAACGATTTCCGGCCCAGGCGTGAGGATAGAGAACCTGAATGTACTTTCTGACGCGCGCCTTGGGCTCGGTCTCTGGATTCAGGGTGTGCATGGCGTCAATCATTGCGCCCAGCGTCCAAATCCTGCCTGTGCCGACAGCAATGGCAGAAAAATAGGCGATGTCAGAGGGCGTGCCTTGCGCTTTTTTTGCCTGAAGCAGGCGTACATACCGTTGCGCGGCCAGACCATCGCCAGCTTCGGCCAAGGACCGTAACTGGTCAGCCGCGACGGGTTCGCCAGCATGAAGTGCGTCGCGCGCGACGCGCAGGGCGCGGCTGCGCAGTCCTTTATTGCTGGTCAGTCCGCGGTCAACCACGACAGAAACACGTTCCGCTTCCAGCCCTGCTGGCGCGATCACGTTTGGGATGTTGGAACGCGGCAAGTCCTGCGCTGCCGCAGTTGATAACGGAAGTGACAGCACAAACACAAAAGCAGCCAACGCCCGCATCATGACCCGCTTCCGCACAAGGCGGTCATCTGGTTCAACGTCTCGGCTTGACCCTGTTTAAGGCGAACCATGGTCTCGCCCTTGAGATCCCTCGCCACCGCGCCGGTCAGCCGGGCGATGTCACCATCTAACAAGCGGGGCAGTTGCTTGCCAAAACTGTTATTGGCGATCTGGATTTCGGCGCCTGTCGCGGCCGCGAGGCCCGCCCCATTGGCGCTAAACACATTGCCGGTGACTGATGTCCGCGCATCGTGCTGCTGGGCCGAAACCCAAACACCTGCGCTGCCGTTGCCCACAATCAGGTTGTCACGCACGACCGTTCCGTCGCTTTTGCGCACCTCTATGCCCTTTTGATCGTTGTCAACGATCAGGTTGCCTTCGGCGAGACCGCATCTGTTGCTCAGGAATTTCACGCCCGCGCCTGCACGCTGCCACACAAGATTGTGCTGTACGTCTACGTGGTCAGACCCTCGGTCCACCAAAACCGCCACGCGTTCCCCGTTCAGAAAAATGTTCTTGGATATCTGCGAGTGGCTTGATCCTTGATCGACCCGAATTGCGTTGGTTGGAGATTGGCCGGCAAACAGGTTGCCGTCCACCTGCGTACGCGGCGCGTTGACAAGGTTCAGCGTGTTGTTACGTGAATCAAAGAATGTATTCCCGCTTAGCTCTGCGCCTTCGACATTGACAAGGCTGACCACCTTGAGCGCTTCAAGCCTGCTGTCCTTGATCACGACCCTGCCCTTGCCTTGGTTGAGCAAATCACCAGCGACGGATAGCCCGCTGAACTTCGCCGTATTGCCGAACCCAAGGCCGCGGAAGGTCGCGTTCTGTGCAGTCAGAGATCCACCTCCCGTCACGGTCACGAACGGTACGAAACTGGGGGTAAAGCTGTTCTCTTGGCCCGCCACCTCGATCGTTGCACCACTTATGTTGAGCGTGCCCATCGACAGAACAAACGCGCCCGTATCGCGAGCCAGCGCAAGCCTGTCACCCGGGTTCAGTCGTAGCTGTGCGTCGGGCCAAATCACCACCGGCATGGTCAAAGTGCCGTCGATGCGCGGCGGACGCCCATGTAGGGCCGAGAAGGACTGTAGATCTTGCAGCGTCACGATGCCCGACCTCACGGACAACGCGACCGGACCTGCGGGTCCCTGGGCGTTTACGACCGCTTGGTTGTTTTCACCCGTGTAGACCTGTGCGAGCGATGCGAGAAAAATCCGGAAGTTAACGGTTCCCACGTCAACCGCAACAGTTTGTGGGTCGGGCTCAGCGCCAATCTGACCAAAAAGCGGTGCGATAACCGCGGGCGCAGGCGCGGTTGGGGGTAAGCCGAAAAGCGCGCCTGCCGGATTAGGCGCCGCAGATGAGCCTGCGTGTTTTGGTGCGTCCCCGAACAGAAAGGATGTGGCAGGCTTGGGCGCTGCCGATGGCACCGTTGGCAGCGCGGGAAACTGGACCGGAGCGGAGACAGACAGCCGCGACCAGATTGCGTCCACATCAACGAGACCATTCAGGTCTTGCGTCAGTTCGGCATCCACCTGCGCAAGTTTGTTCCGCAACTCAGACAGGTTGACCGCGCTAAGATCCCCAAGCGCGGTCTGCGGTGCAAGTATCACCACCAGTGCGACCCAAAAAGCCCGCCAGCTATGTTGCAAAGCGCTAGCCATACAGGGCCCGACCCATCGATTTCGGTTGAAAGTCAGTTGATGCCAAAGTGACAAACAGCAGTTCGGCGGGTTCATCCGACAGGTTTGTGATCGTGATGGGTCCGTTCGGGTCGGTGTAGATGCGCCCGCCCTCGCCCACTGTCTTTTGCCAATTGGAGCCGATGGCCTGCAAACGACCGCGCACAACCAACGCCTGGCGCGCATCGCCGGGTTCAATGGTCAATGCGCGACCCACCGCGATCTCCGCCGCGCCAACCTGATAGTTGTCGCTCTGCGCAAGAGCCGAGACAGTTTTCTGATCGACCATGGGGACCATCGCGGGCTTGGCTTCCGCATGCCGCTCGGTTTCGGGGCGCGCGGTTTTCTTCAACTCGTCCACGATGGCCTTGACGTCTTGCGTCTGATCCATCCGCGCAACCAGCAATGCGTCCGGCGTGTCGATTACGATAACATCGGATAGCCCCACAACCGACACAAGCCGGCTGTCTGCACGTACCATGGTGTTTTGCGCGTCGCGTGCGATCACATCGCCTTGCAGCACATTGCCGGCCGAATCCGGCTTGGAAATGCCGTACATCGCTTTCCAGCTACCAACATCGTCCCAAGACACGTTAAGCGGAGCCATTGCGATCTTGTCGGTGCGTTCAAATACGGCGCTTTCCGTTGGCTCGGCCATTGTGCGACCAAAACTGCCAGAGGCCAGATGCAACGCGCCCTCGTCATTGACGGCATCCACAACTGATTGCGCAACCAGTGCAGCAGTTTCAGGATCGAATTTCCGATATTCATCGAGAATGGTACGTGCCGAAAACATTGAGATGCCTGACGCCCAATAGGCATTGCCTGCTTCGATCAACGCGCTGGCGTCTTCAACCGGCGGCTTTTCCACAAACCGATCTACTGCGCGAACGGCATCAAATCCGTCAAGCGGGCCAGCGTCGACAATGTAGCCAAAACCCGTTTCCGGGAACCGCGGCTCGATCCCGAAGGTCACGATCTGCCCTGCTTTCGCGGCGGGCAAGCACGCCGCCATAGGTGTCGCCAGGTCCCCTTCGATCACGTGATCAGCGGGAACAACAACAAAAATGGTATCGGGATCCTCGGCATACATAACCTCCGCGGCGGCCAGAACAGCTGGCCCCGTGTTGCGTCCCATAGGTTCGCAGATGATGCGGGCGGAGACTTGCAGTTCCTGCAATTGCTTGCGGACCGTTCCCTGGTGGATGCGCCCCGTCACGATGACGGGTTCGGCGAAGGTGGTGCCGCGGTGCCGCTGAACAGCGGCTTGAAAGAATGTCATACTTTCAGGACCGCCAATGCGCTGGAACTGCTTGGGGCTATGCCGCCGTGAAATCGGCCACAATCGGGTGCCGTTGCCTCCGCAGATGATCAGGGGTGTGATCCGCGTCATTGTCCATTCTCCTGCCCGATGCCGAACACGCCAAGCAGTGTTTTTGACAACCGCAAACGTGCCGACTTGTTCATGTCGGACGGCCCCAGGCTCCCACCCTTCACCGTCAGGTCGACAGGGACGAAAAGATCACCTCGAAGCGCTGCTGCGCGGGTGGTGTCACGTACCTGAACGGTTACGGGCAATGTGCGCCCATCGTTCATTTCAATCGTTGCAGGATCACCCTGCAATGCACGCGTCAGCCCTTCGATACTGATCAAGGTCCTCAACCTGATTGAATCGCTATTGTCGAAAATTGTCAGAATTAAGTCCGTAGGAAGGACAGTTGAGCCCTCGAACACATCTGATGAAAGGGCCACCTGCCCGTTCCGCGGCATTTGAAAGCTCAGCACGTCTCCGGTGGTTGCTGCGATGGTATAAGCCACCTCTCCGGGGGCTGCCTCGGGGTTAAGGTACGTTAACTGACCTGCGACTGTTGCCTGCATGGCTAGGCCAGTGCGGTCGATAAAGACGGGGTGCATTTCATATGCGGTCGTGTAGCGCGAGAAAACTGCCGTCCCCGCGACGAAGGCAATGAACAAAGACACCAGTGCGACACCAATAGACCGTAAGCGGTCCCGGTTTGACTTTGCCTCCGCTGCCTTCGGCGATTTCGGCTGCGTCGGGCCAGTATAGGCCATAAGCCCTTTCAGGGTGATAATGTCGCCGGCAATCACGCTGTTGATCACGTAACGCAATTGGGCGAGATGGGCGCCTGTAGGTTCCGAAAACAGCAGGATCGACATGTTGTCATCGCCGCGATCCGTCGCGGTGACCTGGGCCATCAGGGTGATGGTGAAATCTTCGAACGGGAAACTGAGCTTGGCCAGCTCTTTTGATCCGGCGTTCATCGTTCCCTTGGGCAGCGCGATCTCGATCTCGGTTACCGAGATGCGCTTGCCCTCGAACGTCTGACCCGCCACCGACAGGGTGAACGGCATGGTCAGCATCGGGTGCTCGCTTTCGAGCCCAAAGCCGACCGGGACGATCGGCGTATCACTTGGATTGGTTGCATCGTTCATTTCGTTGCCCCTACTCCAACGTGTTCAAAAACATGATGGCCAGCGTCAACCATGCGAAACCAAGCGCGTGAAAGGCCGTGCTTTCCGCCATTTTCAGGCGGTCATAGAACGGAACAACGCTTTTGCCGCCACCACCTGCGCCCTGTCGCGTCCATTTTTGCCGGTCCAGTCGGAACAGGACAAACGTCTTGATAATCGCGCCGGCCACTTGACCGAAATACAAAATGAACGGATGGGTCACGGGGAACCATTCGCGATTGAAGACAGCGATATAGGTGCAGAACATATAACGCGTCATCATCACCCAACTGATGTAAAGCGGGATAATGATCGGCGTGCCCAGCAGCGCAGTGATGATCACGGATGTCGGACCGACCAGCGTGGTCCAGCAGCTCACCCGCTGGTCCAGGATCGACCACCACGTAAAAAACCCCATATCCCGGGGTCCCATGGCAATCGCACGTCCGTTGGTGCGCATCATATTCCCGAACCAGCGCACCATGAGTGTCTTGGCGCTGTCGTAGAACGTGTCGCGCGGTTGGGTTTCGTAGCTGCGGCTTTGCACATCAGGCAAATATGCGGTTTCGAAACCACGGCTCAGCAGCCAGAACCACGTTGACTTGTCATCGCCGGTCAAGAAGTTCACGCGCCCCAGGCGCCAGTGATCAAGGTAATCCTGACCCACGGCCCGCACGAATGTTGGATCCGTAGCAAGGTCTGCGCGAAACACGCTCATCCGGCCGGTCAGGGTCAGGACACGGTTCGACAGTCCCATAGAGCACATCATGACCTGCCGCTGATTGAAACGAAGCGTAAACCAATCCTTGAACGGTCCCTCGCGGTCTATAATGGCCGCTTCGTCGGTTGTCAGCGCGCCCGTTTTCGGATCGGTGAAGACTGGGGCGGATCGGGCCCAGATGTCTTCTGGCACCAAAGTATCGCCGTCGACAAACACCATGATGTCGTTATGTGTCGGTGAAAAGCTGGCTAGAATGCGCAGCGCCTGGCTCATCGCGTCGCGTTTGCCGTTGGACTTGATCCGGTCGATCACCAATGCGACGTGGTTGGGGTCGATGTTCATCGCGCGGTAGATGTCGCGGATCAGCCGTTCATCCATGCCATCGACAACCGACGCTACGATGGTGGCGCCATCCCGTGCAGCCATCGCGGCCTTAAAGATCGAGCGGTACACAGGCAGCGTCGTATCTTGGTCCACCATATAGCTGGTGACCATAAAGAAGCAGTGGTGACGCGCCCTGCTCTTGGCAAAACGGGCGGCCCGTTCTTTGCGCCAGCGCGGATAGACCCGCAGCTTGAAGACAAGCGCGCGGGAAAAGTTGAGCACAGCCCAACTGTAGCGCCAGATCCCAAGCGCGCCGATGATCAGCACGGTGCCCCGTGCGCCCTGCATGTCCCCAAGGAAACCCTGGGGAGCGAGGCACAACAAAAGCACCGCCACCGAAAAATAGGCCAGATGTGTCAATGCCATCAGCACTGCCGCAAACTCCCCTTGGGCGATTTACCAGCAGATGCCTTGGTACTGGCTGTTGGATGTCATCTCGCGATTGAGACGAGTCAGATCAACGACAGGCCTGTTCTGAGCCGCCGATTTCAACCTCTCAACAGTATCCTTGTAGAGGTTGCCCACAAGAACGGTGCCGGAGCTTTCGATCAGTTCGTCTAGATCAGCGACCATCCGGTCCTCAAGGTCCGGAACCTCTTCGTTGCCACGGCCCGCGCCCGGCGTGCCCGTGTCATAGGCTTCCTGCACGAACGGGTCGTAGACATTGACCTCGACACCTTTGTCAATCAGTCGCGCGGCCAATGAAATCAACGGGCTTTCCCGCAGATCATCCGTGCCCGGCTTGAACGATATGCCGACAAAACCGACTTTTTTGGTGCCGCTGTCGATCACCATCTGCTCCGCCTTGGCAATCTGCGCCTCGTTCGCATCCAGAACGGCGTTCAGAATGTGTGCCGGTGTGCCGGTGCTGTTGGCCAGATAGCGCAGCGCGCGCACATCCTTGGGCAGGCACGAACCGCCAAAGGCAAATCCGGGGCGCATAAAGTATGGGCTCATCGCGATCTTGTCGTCCGAACACAGGATCTCCATCACTGTCTGCCCGTCGATCCCGCTCGCCTTGGCGATGTTGCCGATCTCGTTGGCGAAGGTCACCTTGACCGCGCGCCACGTGTTCGAGGTGTATTTCACCATCTCGGCCGTGCGGATATCCACCTGGTGCATCTCGCAGGGCAGATCCTTGTTCAGGCTCTCCAGGATGTGGCGCGTGCCTTCATCCAGATAGCCAAACACGATCAGGCCGGGATCATAGTAGTCCGCAATCGCCGTGCTCTCGCGCAGGAATTCAGGGTAGTACCCGACACCAAAATCCTCGCCCGCGACCTTGCCGGAGAATCTCTCGAGCGTTGGAATACAGGCCTCCGTGGTCGAGCCTGGAACGATCGTCGATCGCACCACAACCGAGTGATAGGTCGCTTTGTCCGCCAGTGCCGCGCCGATGCTTTCGCACACGGATGTTACATAGCTCAAACCGACGGACCCGTCCGGGGCCGACGGCGTGCCGACACAGATGAACGACGCGTCGGTATCCAGCACGGCCTGGGCGAAATCGTCCGTGGCGCGCAGTTTTCCTGATGCGACGACCTCTGCCACCAATGCGTCGATACCTTCCTCGACGATTGGGCTTTGGCCCGCGTTGATTGCTTTGATTTTTCCCAGATCGACATCGACCGCGATCACGTCATGACCGTCGCGTGCCAAACACGCAGCGGAAACAACACCCACGTAGCCAATGCCAAAGACGCTAATCTTTGCCATTCTGCTTTGCCTCAACGTACCCAGGGTTCTTTGCCCAAGGCTTCATTAACTTTATCTATGCCTGCAGCGCCCATGAGCGGGAAAGCGCCACATCCGGACAGTCTGAAAAAACCGGGCTGATGTGGCAATTGTGTCACGACAGCCACTCGTTCTTCTCCGAAGAGGTGAATCCGGCCCGCCTTCCCGTGCAGTATAATAGAAGCGCAAACACAAAAAACACACCGCACAAAATGCGGGATAGAAGCTGGAATGCGCGAGGTGGCAGTTCGCATGTAATGGGAAAACGAGGCAAATGCAGGTAATCAAGATTTGCAGCATGCTTGCTGCTTCAGCACTGTTAAGCGGCTGCCTGTCTGTTCTCGGACAAAATGTAACCCGCTTGAATACCGACAATGATGTACTGAGCGGCGTGGTCGTGCCGGATGGATATACCCGTCGCTTCAGTCCTGCGCCGCACAATTTTCGGTACGGTTTGAAAACTGCGGGCGATCCTGTGCGCTATGGTGAGCGTTCGGAACGCTTTGAGCTGCGCCACGGTGATTGCGGGGGTGCAGATTGCATCGAACCGCGGTCGCGGGCCGAAATCCAGATGACGGATGAGATCAATCCGGCAAGGATTGGACAGGACACTTGGTACAGCTACAGCTTCTACAACGCCACGGTCCCATCATTCACCAAAGACAACTCCCTGAGGCTGGTCTTTGGGCAATGGACCGTGGGTCGTGGCAATCAGCCTGTCTTCAGATTTATCCAGCTCGGGACAGACGAAGGTGAATTTGACGCATGCGATCCATCCATTTGCACAGAGACCGGAGCGGCTCGTGGCGACTTGGTCGTTCATCTGAGCGATATGGCCAATGCGCGCGCATGGTCTGCAGAGCAGAACAACGGGTACATTTGCCGTCTTTTTGACATGGGCGCGCGTCGCGGCGGTTGGGTAGACATCACGGTCAACACCAATTTCGGCACCGGCTTGGATGGCTTTCTGCGGGTGTGGGTCGACGATACACTGATGTGCAATTACTCGGGTCCGCTGGTAAGCGAGCAAAGTGTTCGTACCGCCGCGTTCCCGCATCATCGTCGCGGCGTGTTTTCCAGCTGGAACAAGAGATGGGAAAAAGCAACAAGCGGAGCGCGTCAGCCAAATCTGATCGTGTACTATGACGAGTTCAGAGCGGGGCTTTCACACGCAGAGACTGACGTTCGCACTGCGATTGCAGTTGGGTCAGCTCCTGTTGACTAGGCCTTGATGTTGACGGTTGTCCCGTCTGCAAAGCTCAAGGTGAGAATACTGCCATCGACCGATACGACGCCCTGCCCGGCCATGGAACCTTCGCTGCGTGCAAACCGCAATGCCCCATTTTGGCCAAGGATCGCGTGTGTGTCTTCGCCTGGTTCAACATCAATGGTCGTGACGCTTTGGTCTTTCGAATAGCGCATGACGTGGTCCTTTTCAGCAGCATCGTGCAAAAGGTCGGTTGGCTTCCGTACACGATCATCTTTGGTACGGCCTTCCCACTTGCCGCACGACACGTATTCCCCAACGTGTAAGTACCGCGATCGAAGCCTTTCTGGCAAGAGTATGGCGCGCTTTCGGCAAGACCGCGCACAATTTTGATGATGCCATGTGACCTGTGAGGCGGTCGCCACAATGATTCCAAGAATAAGGGACTTGTTCTGGCTCTACATGACACCGCTGGTACATTTGCGTTCCGCAGGTATCCATCTCATTTCAGACAACTTGGCTTCCGCGACCTCAATGGGCGGCCATACCCTGTTTTGTATGCTCTACGTTTGGGGGGCACCAACTTCATTCTGCGGCTTGCCATCGTTGCCATCAGCGTTCCTTGGATAGTCCTCAATCGCCTCTCTGACAGTGTTTACAGCTGTAAACTCTTGTCGAATACGCATCGCCGATATAGTTTGCAGCCGTCGCTTCAGACACTATATCGGCGAAAATCCTTGACTTAGCGCAGTGAATCACGACTGGTAAGGCCAAGTGGCGTGAAAAAGGCCATATTTTGAGTTTTGAGGCAACCGCATGATTCCAGTGACACCAATCGCGACAGAAAGACCGTCGGCTCTCGCCGCTGACATTTCGGAGCGTTTGACCCTCGCTATCCGGGAGCATTTGCTGTCGGCGTTTGCTCCGGACAATACAAAAACGCTTCGGCTTTTCTCTGCACCTGAAACAGCGGAACTGTTGGGTGTTTCGGGGCAATTCATGCGAAAGGTCCATTCCGAAGGTACTCTGCCTGAGCCTGCGGAAAACCGCGGCGGTCGGCGGTATTACACTGCGCAAGAGATATGGGATGCGCGTCACGTCCTGGAGCAGTCGTCGCGGAAACCTGGCAAATACACGCCGCAGCGTGCCGAAGGCGAGAAGCTTCAGGTCTGGCAACTGATGAACTTCAAAGGCGGCAGCAGCAAAAGCACGACGACCATCCACCTTGCACACTATTTTGCATTGCGCGGTTACCGCGTTCTTGTGGTCGATTTAGACCCGCAAGGCTCACTTACGTCTATGTGCGGTATCAGCCCTGAAATCGAATTTGACGGGCTGACCATCTACGACGCGATAAAATACGACGATCCTGTCGATATGCGTGATGTGGTTGCGCCCACCTACTTTCCTGGACTCTCCATCGCGCCATCTCGGTTGATGTTGTCGGAGTTCGAAACAGAGTCGGCGGTGCATTCGGATGCGGAGCAACCGTTTTTCACCCGCATCCGAAACGCAATCGCTCAGGTCGAAAACGACTTTGACATCGTGCTGATCGACAGCCCGCCGCAACTTGGATTTTTGACGATCTCCGGTATGGCGGCTGCCAGCTCGCTGATTGTTCCGCTCACACCGTCCATGCTTGATGTCTCGTCCACTGCGCAATTCCTGGAGTTGGCCGGTGCCTACATGGAGGTGATCGAAGACGCCGGTGCATCATTGAACTACGATCACTTCAAATTCCTGATCACGCGGGACGAGCCGACCGACATTCCGTCTCAGCAGCTGACATCGTTCATGCGCGCGCTGTTTCAGGACAGGGTGATGTCTGCGACAGCTCTGAAAAGCACCGCGATCAGTGATGCCACGATGCTCAAGCAATCCATCTACGAGGTTGTTCGTTCCGAGATGACACGTTCGACCTATGATCGGGCGAAATCATCAATGGATGCAGTCGGATCCGAGGTTAAGCAGATGCTGCATGATGCGTGGGGTCGAGTATAATGGCACGCAAGTCACTCAAGGACCTGTCGGGAATTGCGAATACGATAGCTCGGTCTGGTGCGAAACCGGTCGAACGGTCGGCCCGTATCAGCGCGCCGGCGTTGGGTGCTCTGCAAGGGTCTCTGGCGGCTATCCGTGAGATTGATCCGGAGCTGATTGATGACTGGGGGCCCATTGACCGGTTGACCGAGTTTACAACTGTAAACACTGATGAGGATGCAGAAAGCTTTGATGCCCTGAAGCAGAGCATCCGTGACGGCGGACAACAGGTCCCAATCCTTGTTCGAAGGTCAAAGACCGAAGGCCGATACGAAGCGATTTATGGCCGACGGCGCCTTAGAGCTTGTCGAGAGCTTGGTGTAAAAGTCCGCGCCAACATTCAAGATCTGGATGATACAACGGCGCTTTTGGCAAAGGGCTTAGAAAATGCTGCGCGCCGCAACTTGTCTTTTTATGAAAAGGCACGGTTTGCTGAGGCCATTCGGGCGGCTGGATATGACGCTGCAACGGTTCGCCAGGTCTTGAACCTTTCGAAGTCGGGCCATTCTCATTTGACCAAGGTCACTGACGGGGTGCCCACCGAAGTTGGTGATCAGATTGGTTCAGCCCCCAAATCAGGCAGACCAAAATGGACCGCTCTTGCAGATGCATTTGGGGCCAAGCGATTGACCAGTGCGTCAGCTTTGAAGGTCTTGCAAAACAATCTGGCGGTTGGCTCGGACGAGCGTGTGGAGCTGCTGCTGAAAGAGGCCAGCAGACGCGGAGCCAAGCAGGGTGGACCAGCACAGCAGGTGGTGCCGATTGCAGGTGTGTCTGTGAAGGCTAGCAGAGCGGCTGTGACACTCACCGCCAAAAAGAGCGGGGCAAGCGCGGCTTTCGCTGCCTGGTTGGAAGACAACTTGGAAGACATCATTATCAGATCCCACGCGGAGTTCGAAAAAATGAACACGCAGGATGACAGTTGAGGACGAGCAGAAAGGAG
Organism: Tateyamaria omphalii; assembly: GCF_001969365.1. Taxonomy (NCBI): domain Bacteria; kingdom Pseudomonadati; phylum Pseudomonadota; class Alphaproteobacteria; order Rhodobacterales; family Roseobacteraceae; genus Tateyamaria; species Tateyamaria omphalii. Next base: position 22,798 of record NZ_CP019317.1, read on the forward strand.
GACGTCAGAAAAAGAAACCCCCGAAACCGAGGTCTCGAGGGCTGTCGAGCAAAGCTCAACTCTTAGATTAGACACCTAGAGCGTAGCAGCCCCCGAATCGCTGAACAAGAAAAAACGCTTCTGAGCGAACGGGATTTCTTTATCTGCTGCGCATTATGAAACATTTTGACAGTGCTCCAACCGGGGCAACTGGGATTGTTAAATCTCAGAACGCTTCCGCTTTGCCCAAAAGCGACCGGTCAACTGGTTGGCGAAAGGCAAGCGTGAAGTTGGCGGTGTCCGAAAAGCTGGCCCACGTCGGCGAACGCGCAAGCGTTTCTAAATCCGATGCCTTCGTCGCTGCCAAGCGGGTAGGTGCCCATATCGGGCTCAAAGCCAGTGACGTCATGCTCCTAGATACGCTGGGCGCCTTCACGCAGCCCCAGGACTGGGAGGAAAACCGGCGTCCCATCGTCTGGGTCTCAAACGCTTTTTTGATGGAGCAGACGGGTTTTTTCGCTGTCAGCATTGAAACGCCACGCAAGACGACTGGCCGAAATCGGCGTGATTGCGTTCAAGGACAGTCCAAACGGCAAGCGGTGGGGCAGGCGGAACGAAGAGGGCTACATCATCGAAGCCTATGGTTTCGATCTATCGCCTCTTGCTGCCCGTGTTGAAGAGTTCACTGAGCTTTACGCAAAAGTTAAATCTGAACGGATGCAATGCCAGCGCCTGAGGCGACAGATTACCGTGGCAAGGCGCATCATCCGTGCGCGGATCGAAGACGCGCTTAGGAGCGGTTTAAGCGGCGCGTGGGGATCACTTCTGGATCGTTTCGAAGAGCTTTTGACGCGGCTTCCCGGGGCGCGTGGGACCGTCACTACTTTGAAAGAAATCGTTGATCGGCTTGCAACGCTGCAGGAGTGTGTTGAGCGGACGTATCTTAGTGCCGGAGTTGGTTCGGATAATGCCGATGACGTGGCTGATCATGCAGAACCCTTGAAGCAGCAATCTTGTAAAATGGACCCCAAGGTAACCATTTTTGAACCGCACATACTAACTACAAATGAACAACATTCAGTAACCTGTAATCGCTCAGAAACTGAGCAAGCAGCAAGCGTGAACTCTGACAGGACAACCGTCGATCAGTTTGCGATGTCAGAAGGGGAAGGGCAGGGGGAACCAGTACCTGCCTCCTGCCGTAGACCTGCCGTGGATATCCAAACAATCATGCAAGCCTGTCCTGAATTCGCCTATTGGTCCCGAAGCATTGGCGGATATCTGAAGGATTGGAGTGATTTTTACCGCGTTGCAGGAGATTTGAAAAAGATCATTGGCGTCTCCGACCACGCTTGGCTGGCTGCCCAAGAGGCAATGGGCAAACAGATGGCAGCCGCGGCTATGGCGCTTGTGTTTGACAAGCATGCCAAGGGAGAGGTGAGTTCGGCCGGCGGATACCTTCGCGGCATGACGCAAAAAGCAGGGGCAGGGGAGTTACATCTGGAACGGAGCTTCTACGGCCGATTGAGTGAGCAGGCGGCGTAAGTCGCTTGCGGAACCCTCGCAAATCGGCGGCACGACTGCCTCAGCTTGCCACGACTGCCTGCAGATCAAAGATTGGCAGCAACACCGACAGAACAATGATCAAGACAAACCCACCAACAACCATCATCAGAACCGGTTCAAGGAGAGCGGCCAGACGTTTGCGTTCAATGCTCAACCCGTTTTCAACCAAGACGGCGCTACGATCAGTCATGCGAGCCAGCCGCACTGACGCTTCACCGGCTCGGATCAACTGTCGCGCGACTGACGGTATAATGCTGAGCCGATCAAGCGCTTTGGACAGCGTTTCGCCTTGTCGAATAGCAACACAGACCGCATCCGCCTCAGCCCGAAACCTGTCTATTGTCAGCACTCTGGCGGCATTCTCTGCCGCCGAGAGAACCGAATGCTTTGCCCCAAGGATCAATGCGAGTGTGCGCAAATATTGCACGGCAGCGGCCAGCCGCATAAAGCGTCCGATCAGTGGCATTTGCAGCAGCAGCCGGTCGCGTTTGGTCCGTAAGGGGTGCACAATCCTGGCGGCGAAGATCAGGCATAGAATGACAACGATAACAACACTAAGCCCGAGCACGTTTCTTTGTATCCAGTCGCTGACCGCTAGCACATTCTGAGTGATCGTCGGCAGCGGTCTGCCTGTGACTTCGAACATTGCGACGATTTCAGGGGCTACACTTACCATAAGGATGCCGCAAACAAGAAGGGATACGGCCGCCACAAAGCCCGGGTAGATGAGTGCGCTGGTGATCTGTGCCCGGTCGGTGCCGCGCGTTTCCAAGAATTCAGCAAGTGCTTCGAATACAGTTGGCAAGTCACCAGCTGTCTCGCCAGCGTGCACAGCGGCCGTAAAGTAGGGGGCGAAACCAGCGCCCGACTGCGCCAGTGCCTCGGACAGTGGCGCGCCATCCATCAAGGACGCGCGAGCGCGGGCAGCCACTGTGTCCAGGGTACCTTGTCCGCCCTCCCGAACCGCTTCAAGTGCAGCCTCCACCGGCAGTTCCGCGCCCAAGAGGACAGCCATTTGCCTTGTGAATACTGCTTGCAGATCGGGACTGAGCCTGGCTGTGCGTTGCCCGGAAAATGCAGCACGCCAGCCGCCGCCAGAATCACGCAGCTCAAGATGCGAGACATATAATCCTTGTTCCTGAAGCTGTGCGGCGGCGTGGCTTTCGGTTTCTGCGATTATCGTGCCGTTCCGGCGCTTGCCTGCGTTTGTAAAGGCAGTGTAGCCATACGCGTTCACGCGACATCCCCGACAACGCGCAATGTCTCGTCCAGCGTGGTGCGGCCAGCTGCGACCTCAAGCAGGCCCTGACCGATCAATGTTTCGGTTTCACCCAAGGCCAACGCCATCAGGTCTGTTTCATTTGCGCCGCGATCTATCGCTTGGCGCAGGGCGTCGCCAATCTCAATCATTTCGAAGATACCTACTCGGCCCGAATATCCTGCGCCGTTGCAGGATGCACAACCGACTGCGTCGAAAATCACGTCGGGGATGGTCATGTTATGGCGCAGGAAATGCGCAGCGTCATCATCGGTGGATCGACGCGGTTTGGCGCATTCCGTGCACAGGCGGCGCAGAAGCCGCTGTGCGATTACACCGCGCACGGTGGCGGCGATCAGAAAGTTGTCCAACCCCAGATCACGCAAGCGCACGACGGCGCCCACCGATCCATTCGCGTGCAACGACGACAGAACCAAATGCCCGGTCAGTGCGGCTTGACTAGCGACTGTCGCAGTTTCGGCATCCCTGATCTCGCCCACAAGTATGACATCCGGATCTTGCCGGAGTGTCGCCCGCAGACCTGCCGCAAATGTCATTCCGATTTCAGCGTTGATTTGCGATTGGCTGACGCCCTGCAGGTCGTACTCAATCGGGTCCTCTACCGTTACGATGTTGCGTTCATCGCGATTGGCAAGCTGCAACAGCGAATACAGGGTCGTGGTCTTACCTGCACCTGTCGGCCCGGTGGCAAGGATGATGCCGTTGGGCATGGCGGCCATCCGTTCCAGCAGTGCGACTTGTTTGTCTGAAAGCCCCAGATCGGCCAATGGGCGCAAGCCGGAGGATCGGTCCAGAATCCGCAGAACGATACGCTCTCCATAATTGCCGGGCAGCGACGATACCCGCGTGTCGATCATACGCCCGCCAAGCGAAAGGGGGATGCGTCCGTCTTGTGGCAACCGCGTCTCGGCGATATCGAGGCCGGCCATGACTTTCAGCCGAGAGACAATGCGTCTCACGGGTACGTCAGACCTGTGCATGACCGGTTGAAGAAAGCCGTCTATGCGCATGCGGATGCGCAAACCGTCTTCGGAAGGTTCCAAGTGCAGGTCGGACGCCCCCGACGTGACCGCACGGCGCAGGACCTGGTTGACCAGCTGGATCACCGGAGCTTCCGAGCTGTCCTCGAGCAAGTCGCGCTGGCGGGTGGTGTCTGTCCCATCTTCGAGGTCGAAGAGCAGGGTGTCCGTGGATGTCTCTTCCTCTCCGGTCCCCGACTGATAGATACGGGCCAGTTCAAGCGCAAACGTTTCCTGGTCAACCATGTCTGGAATTGGCATCCGATGTGAACCCAAACGCCGCTGCGCTTCGCGCAGACCGATGGTGCTGGCTTGCGGGCCAATGACCAACCGTGAGCCATCCAGAATGACCTGCTGGTCACGCGCAAAGGCAAATGGCAGTCTAATTTTCGTCAAACTTGAGCCGCGAGGGGAGCGGTGGGAAATTGCGTTGCTGTGCGACGTCATCCACAAATCCGGCGTCAAAGGGCTGATTCAGGTCGGCGCCGTCAAACGGCAGTCCGACCATATTGGTGCGCGGGAATTGTTGCTCGTTCGCAGGGGCTATGGCAAGGCTTGCAGCCTTGGCTTCGCGTGCCAGTGCGCGCGTCAGACGTTGCGCCTCGGCTTCTGACTTGACCACTTGTGGACGCATCAGGATCAAAAGGACCCTTTGGTTCTTGGTTGAGTTCTTGCCGCGGAACAGTCCACCAAGCAGGGGTATCTCGCTTAGTCCGGGCACTTTCTGGGACACCGACCCAGAGCCGTTTTCCAGCAGGCCGCCCAACATGATGACATTGCCGTCGTGCACAAGCACGTTTGTTGTCAGCGCGCGGCGCGCGGTGATCTCACCACCGGCCGACGCCGTTGCGTTGGTCAACCGCGACACCTCCTGTTCAATCGAAAGCTTGACGGTTTCGTCCGCGTTGATTTGAGGCACAACCTTCAGCGTCAGTCCCACATCCTGCCGTTCGATCGTCTGAAAGGGATTTTCCGGCAGTGCAGAATCGCCCACGGTGGAAAAGGACCCGGTCACAAATGGCACGTTTTGCGCCACGACAATCTCTGCCTCTTGGTTGTTCAGGGTCATGATTGAGGGCGTGCTTAGCAACCGTGTCGAGTTGCTGCTGGCAATTGCGGTGATCAGTCCAACGATTCCATCGCCCTGACTGCGGGCGCTGACCCCGATCGACCCGCCGTTGCCCGGTGACGCGATGTCTCCGTCCAGGACCGAACTGACGAGGTTTGTCAGGCTGGGCCGACCCGTCAGTGTGAATTCGACACCGCCAATGATGGCGTCATTCAATACCGCCCCGAATTGGGCCGAGAGATCGGCAAATCCATCCACTGACATCTCGAAAATGACGGCTTCCACCAGCACTTGCGTCGGGCGACGATCCAGAAAGTGGATCATGTTTACGATGTCATCCACGCGTTCTTGTGGCGCAGTGATCAGCAAAGTGTTGGTTTGTGTTTCTGGGATGATCCGGATTGTGTTCTGGTCCCCGGGATTGTCACTGACCTGATTGGTGATTGCACGCAGGACCACGTCGGCCAACACGGCCCCATCTGCATAGTTCAACTCAACGGCAGTGCTGACGATGTTGTTGCGCTGTGTGTCCAGACGCGACGCCAGCACACGCAGTTGTTGTTGGAAATTGGGCGGGCCAGAAATGATCAGGGCGTTCGAACGCTCGTCCACGGAAACGGCAGCTCCGGACGGTATGATGTCCATGGACTGGATCACCTCGAGCACGTCACGTGCGTCGGCGTTGCGCAGGCGTATCATCTCGATCGGGCGTTCGCGTGGTTGATCCAATCGGTCAATGAGTTGAGCGATACGCGCGTGATTGTTGCCGCGGTCGGACAGGATCAAAAGCTTGGATCTAGGGACCGGCGTCAGCACAGCTTCGGCAGGTAGAAGCGGGCGGACGACTTCGATAATTTCTTCGAGGGATGTGTTCTGAACCTCTATCACCCGCGTTTCGAAGTTTCCCGCGATGTTTTGGGCAGATCCCGTGGACAATTCACGGGCCACGTTGATGGGAACGATACGGTCCGCTCCAACACCCTCGACGATCGTCAGGCGGTTCAGTTCCAACACGTTGAGAAACACCGCATAGAGCTCATCCGCTTCAAGGTCTTGCGGCGCGAGGACAGTGACGGTTCCGCGGACGGCTTCGTCAATTACGAAGTTTTGGCCAGTTGCTTCAGAAACGATTTCGACAAAGCTGCGAAGGTCTGCATCGCGTAAATCTACTTGCACCTGGGCGTGTACCTTGTTCGGCACCAATGCGGTTGCCAAAATGCACGCCAGCGCAGCCGCTCGAAGACGTTCAGTTATGGTCATAGCCTGCTCATTTTGTTGGTCGCTTTTTTGCAACCGTTCTTTTGTTGTGATCCGAACTTAGGCCAAATAGCACAATTTTGCACCTGAAACTGCGCAACAGACGTATTTTTCCGGTTCGGCCTCTATTCGGCGAAGCCTAAAAGCTCGGTCTTGTCGCCCCCGACATCGACCCAAAGCCCGTTCTCATCAATACGTGCGATTGCCATTCTGTCGTTGAGCTGATCGCCCACGCGCAGGATCTGATCCCCTGTCGGATGTGAGACCACTCCCCAAACAGCATCGCCTGCGCGCACCACACCGGTCAGGGCATACCCCATCGACTCCAGTGGTATTGCTGGTGGTTGCGGCTCAACCTCGGTCTGCAGCACGGGAGCAGCCGGCGTTGGCGGTTTGGGGGGCTGCGGCTCACCAAACAAATTGGGCCATTGCGTCATGGCGTCCATGCCCTGCGTTGCTGACACAGTTTCAACGGGTGCGGGAACATTCCGGAGCGCTGCGGCTGGCGTCGGGTCAGACAGGGCGGCGTGCAGGCCCTTGCCGGCGAAACCCGTCGCAACCAGGGCGAGCAGTGTGAAAAAAGTCGCAATCAAGCGCATTCTTGGGCCTTTTATGTTCTGTGCGTGTAAAAAATGGACGCGAATTTGTGTCTATAGTACTCTTTCCAAAACGAAAAAAATGAAATGAGCAGGTTACATGAAGGCAACACGCACATCAGGTCGCGTATGCGCGGCTGTATTCATGATTGCGCTTGTGGGTTGTGTCGCACCTGGCACCTCAGGGACCCAATCGTTCCAGTCACCATATCTTAACGCACGAGACGCCTTGGAAAAAGGGAATTATCGCAATGCGTTACGTCTCTACTCAGGGTTGTTGGAGCGTGCTGGACCGCTGAACAAGCGCATCCAGTTAGAGCTTGCACACGTGCACTTGCGGTCCGGGGCCTTTGCCGACGCAGCGCGTGGGTCTTGGGCGTTGGCCGAAAGCACAACCGGTACCGATCGCAGCGCCGCTTTGTCCGTCTATGCAACGGCCGCGCACGAAATGGGGCTCGGTCTTTTGGCCGAGGGCAAGATCGCGAAGGGCGCTGAGCACCTTACGTCGGCGCAAAAAGCTTTCGACGAAGTGTTGCGGAACGACCCTCAACTTGATCCTTTGGGCAGCCTGACCGGACGCAAGGCAAGCATCGAGGCGCGGTTGAAGAATTTGGGCTAAGTGCGTGGCGCCAGGGTGATCGTCGCCCGAACGTCACCTGGTTCGGCACCCGAATCGAACCGAAACTGGGCGATGTCGTAACCCCATCCTGCGTTCGTGCGCGACAACCAGCGCATCAATCGGGTGAAACGCACCGCATCAAACCGAAGGCTGACGGTACCTGAACCGTCCTGGCTCAACTCCGAAACATCAGACCGCAGGCCTGCTTCGATCAGCGTTTTTTCTATCCCACCGGTTCCGATGGGGACCTGAGGACTGACTGCGCTTGACGGCGCGATTTCATTCAGTTCCTGCAACCGCGCCTGCACCCAGATGTTCATTGCAATGGCGTCGGTGCGTGCGTCCAGAGCGGCAGTTTTGGCAGTATGCATAGGTAAGAGCAGACCCAGAACAAGCCCGAGCGGCAGGATCGCAGCCACCAGGATCCCCAATAGCCAACGCTCTCTTGGGGCTAAGCTCAATAATACGTCTATGACCCGTGCGCTCATTGGTTATCACCTTCGGTTGCACCGTTTGACGTGCTCAGAGCAAGGGTGGCTTGCACACCCGCGTCGTTTGCCCGTGTATCTTGCAAATCGACGCTTATGCCTGCCTGTTCCAAGTCCGCGACCAAGTCTTCGACGGCGGCAAAGTTGTCCAATATCGCGACAACACGAAAGCCCTCGGCTGTGTCAAAACTCGCTGTTTCCGCGCGTGCGCTGGCCGCGTTCAGCACTATGGCGGTCTGACCAAACAGGGACAGCGGGTTGGGCCGATCACCTTCACTGTGCGCCTGTGCCTGCGCGGATGCGAGGACGCGTCCCACCTGAACACGCACATCCACCACTGGCGCTCCATCGACGAAGTGGTCCTGTACGATGGCCATGGTTTGCGCCCGTATGGCTTGCGTTTCCTTGGCGATGCGATCCGTGACGATCCACTCGGCGGCGGCCCAAACGATAGCGGCAACAAGACCAAATGCCATAGGCCAGCGCCAGGGGAGGATGCGTGCCGTCATACGCGCGCGCGCCAGCTGCGGATCTCGACGCAAGTCGCATGCGACCTCTCCGTGGCTGAGTGCTTTGGCTCCGACCGAACCTGCGTCGGTCTCGACACCGATGCCATGCTCGGATGCAATCGCGTCGATAGCCGGTATGGGTTCGCCAATGCGCAACAACGCCTTGGGACGCCTGTCACAAGCCTCGAGTGCATCATTTAGCAAAATCGCGCCGAGGTCTGCATGTGCGCCAAAGCCGTCATCTGGCCCCAACCGGACCGAAACACCTTGCGCGTTCGCGGCCACTGTCCAAACGTCCGGTGCCGTTGGGAGAGTAAGGTAGTCTGGCAGTATCGCCAGCGCATCTTCGTCGATTGCGTCCCGCCAAACTGAAATCAATGCCTTGTCTGTCACTAGCACGCGCGACCATTCTTCCGATCCTTTTGTGCCAAAAAACGGTCGCAGATCGACAGTCTCTGGGTCGATACCGAATTTGTCACGCATCTGGCGATGTGCCACATTCTCTCGGTTCTGGCCGCGCAGCTTGGTCGGTAACTCGATCGGCAACAACGCAACGTCCGCGCCTGGAACGGCGAGAACCTGGCCACGACGCGCCTTCGCGCCCGGGGCGGTCAACTGTACCACTGTTGGGCGCGCGGGCGATGCTTGTTGCCTTGCTGTTTGCGCTTTGCGTGCCACGCGGATCCTGATGTTGCATTGATGTGCATGGCGACCATGCCCCTTGCATCTGTTGTAATCAATGGTTCCCGAAGTGCGAAACGCGCCAAAAGACTTGGGTTCCGGTTGGTGCGGCCGACCGCCTGAACAGTGTCGTGCGCCGTGCCGTGCGCGCTTCGAACGTCGCGGTTGTTTCCGCTTGAAACCATGACGATCCGACATCGAAGCGCCCGGCATCCACCGCTTGCGGGTTCTGTTCAAGATCGGTGTCGAGGTTGGTGAATTCGAAGAAATCCTTGAGCGTGACAAATGGTTCGTCCGCTCGCTGTCGCAAGACTCTCAGAACCTGGCTGTCAGACATTTGCGGCAGCATCGCCCGCAACACGCGCTCAGGCGCAGTGTTTACATTCAGCCGCGTGCTCGGCGGCAGCATCGTGATGAAGGGTTTCAAAGGGGCAAGATCGTCGCCGGACACATCCGGCATCGTATCAAGTTGCGACAGAGTAAATGCCACGCCGCCCAACGGCGCCATCGGAGGCGTCAGCGCGCGGTATGCAGCTGCGTTGGTCGGTCCGTCGCGCGAAACATAGGCAACAATCGAATCCACGACTGCGGGCGAAATACCCAAATTCGCCGTTAACGCATCGAATCCATCTTGCGCCAAAGTGTCGTCAGGATCAGCGAGCCAGTTGACATTGAACAGACCCTGCTGATCGGAAATTTTTCCTGATACGGTGCCGTGCGCCAAGGATACAGTATCGACTGTGTCGGCCCACGCGTCCTGCGCGCTGTCCGAAGACCCAGACAGCTGATCGCGGTTCAAAACCACACGGCCCAAGGCATCAAATGCGTCCAGATTGTCGCGAAGGATCTCGGAGGTTTGGGCAGCGGCAATCCGCGCGCGACCGTGTTCGGCGCGTGACAGCAGAAGAACGGCAACGGCAGACATCGCCGCAAGCAGCACCAGTGCGTTGACGAGGACAAAGCCATCTGACTTTTCCAAGTTGCTCATTGTAGCGCCTGAACGAGCGGAAGATCACCCCACTGTTCGGTCCCGATGGTAATTTGCAAAGCGCTTGGCAGGTTGCTGAAATAGGCTGCGGGCGCCAAGCCAGCCCGGTCTTGATCCAAGGCAATGGGTGCTTGCGGCGTCAGTTGCGTTGTTGCTGGGGGCAGATGGCCGGCGACCCATCCGGTTCCGGGCCAGTAGGTTTGAAGTGTAAATCCGGTAACTCCGCGCAGGATGATCTGTTCGCCTGTGACCTGCGCCCTGTCCGCCGGGAGTAGGGTGGGCCAATGTCGTCTGCGCAGCGTCCCGTTCTCCTGATCAAAACGCCATTCGGCAAAGTGCCTGTCCGTGGCGACGTCTTGGGCAGTCGGTTGACCTCCAAGCGATAGGCCTATCACGGTGCGCGCATCGTTCTGCCAGACAGCAGAAAACGGCGCGCTTTCCGGTGGATAAAACCGCATCGGCAGCACAGCCGATATATCATTGCGCAGCAATGATATTGCTACGCCCAGGTCCGTGCTTGCCTCATCAATCTGGGTCAGGCGGTCAGATGTGCGTATCATACCAGAAAGGCTTTGCACGGCCATAACGGCCACCAGCGCAAAGAGCGCCATGGCGACAACCAGTTCGATCAACGTCAGTCCGATGGTGCCGTCATCGCTGTGTGGTTTCATCGGAGAGGTCTGCCAACATAGATGGTGCGCTGCGCGCCCGGTCCTCTTTCAGACCGCGACGTGATTTCGAATTGCACCAGGCCCGCAGCCGTCACGCTGGTTACTGCGTTCAGTGTAAATGTCTGACCGCCAATGATCACTTCGTCGGGTAGGAGTGCATTGGGGCCGAGCAACTTGATCTCTTCGGCCCGGTTGGATGCTGTCAACTGTGCGAGGATGCGATCCTGTGCTCCACCAATGGCGAGGCGTGATTGATCCGTTGTCCGAAGCACTGCCACAATGCCAAGCGTCAAAATCAGAACAGCGACGACCAGCTCCAACAGGGTCAAACCGTCATCCTGCCGGATCATTCGCATGATAGCCCCGTCGCTTCATCCAATCGACATGTCAGGCTGGGACCGCGGTCCGGCTCAAAGCTGACCGAAAACCCGCTGACCTGTCCGTTTGACATAAATACAATATTGGGTGACCGGAGGGCGTTGCTTTGGAAGTCTGTTTGCGACCGAACCGACCCGCGCCACGCCCGTTTGCTGCCTACAACGCTCCAACCGTCATCAGTGCGCAGGTAGTGGGTCAGTCCCTGTGGCGTGATGCCCAGGCCTCGGGTTTCCCGCCCGAGAATTGAAAGACTGGCGACGCGCTTGAAATCCTGCTGGAAGACGCGCAGATCGTTCTGCGCGCGGTTTGCATGTCCCGTCGTCAGGCTTGCTCCGACGGCCAACACAGACAAGACAGCAACAACCACGACAAGCTCCACCAACGAGAAACCTGCGCATGAGTTCCCAGGATCAGTCAGCTTTGACCCCATGAGCCAACATCCCCATCAGCGCCTGTACCGCCAGCCACCCCGTCGGCGCCGTAGGTGAAGACATCAAAATCGCCCCGCACACCGGGATAAAGGTATTGGTAGGGTTGCCCCCATGGATCAACAGGCACCCGGTCGATGTATCCGCCAGCGGACCAGTTCGCCGGCACAGGATCGGTTGTCGGACGCGTGACCAGTGCCTCGATCCCTTGTTGCGTTGTGGGGTAACGTAAGTTGTCCAGCCGGTAGAGTTCGATTGCACTGACGATCGTGGCGATATCTGATTGCGCCCGCGCCGCGCGCGCCTGATCGGGGCGGTCTATGACACGTGGCACGATCACAAGTGCCAGAATGGACAGGATGACCACGACCACCATCAACTCAAGCAGGGAAAACCCTGCATCACGCCTGCACCGTTCTTGTTCCACGGCGTCAAAAAAAGATGTGCCGGTCATCATGTCCCTGTCATCGCCCCATTCGAGTGCTGTTTTGTCGATGCGATGATAGTGGGTCACGGCTTGGCTTGTCCATGCGCGCGGGCCACGGCACAACAGGCTATGCAAGATCTGATCTGGTTTCCATTTATGCTTGTATTTATAGCTCCGGCGGTGGGATCTTTCCTTACGGTGCTCGTCGATCGCTTGCCACGGGACGAGGATGTCGTGCACGCCAGATCGCGCTGTCGTTCGTGTCAGGAAAGCCTTCGGGCATGGGATCTGGTTCCGCTTGTCTCATACATCGCACTGCGCGGACGGTGCCGCTATTGTGGCGCAAATATCCCAGCCTTTACCTTTCATGTCGAAGCCATGGCCCTCGGCGCCGCAGGTATGGCGGTGGTCTGGGGGAGCGATGCAGTCGATATGGCCGTATCAGCCCTGTGGCTGTGGATACTGATCGCTTTGACCGCCTGTGATTTGACTTGGTTTCGCTTGCCCAATGTTCTGACTGCGGCACTGGCTTTTGCATCCCTTATCATGGCTGTATTGCCCGGAGGCATTGCTTTGGAACAGGCGATGATTGGTGCGGTCTTCGGTGTAGGTAGCTTTACCTTGCTGGCATGGGGATATCAGGTCGTGCGTCACCGCGTTGGATTGGGGCAGGGTGACGTGAAACTCATGTTGGGGCTTGGTGCATTTGCGGGACCATTTGATTTGCCTCTGCTTGTGCTTGTTGCTGCTTTGCTCGCTCTGCTCTTCGCGCTGTTGACCGCTCGGCGGTCGGGCGGTTTGGACCCTGCGCGCGCCGTACCATTTGGGGCAGCTCTTTGCATATCGGGGGGTATTCTGTGGATCGCGCGCGCCGCAGAAGTACCGAGTTTGCCCTTGTGGTAGACCTGCAGTTCGCGCTTGATATCGACACTGAAAGCGCGCCGACTATTTCAGAAAGGATGATGTAAACCTCTTGCCTGTTCTTCGAAATCTCTTTCTGTCATTTGCTCTTGGAGCGGTCGCACTGGCGGCGCAAGCGGAGACCGTCGCTCGGATCCTGCCCGATGACATCCAAAGTGCTCTGGCGGTAGGGGACTATGCCACTGCACGCGAAGCCTTGGCGCCGCTGACCGAAGACCCGGACGCCACGGAGGCGCGGTATCAGTACGCGCAACTTCTGTTGAACGGCTTAGGCGGTGCGGTGGAAAGGGTGCGGGCCCTTGAATTGCTGGATGCGGCTGCAGCGCACCGCCACCCGGGCGCCGCCACATTGCTTGCACGTGTGTATCTGACCGGTTCCGCTAGCGGTGTATCGCGTGATCCCGCGCGGGCCGCAGCGCTGCTTCGGATCGCAGCCGATCAGAATGTTCCCGAAGCACAGTTCTACCTCGGTATGCTGATGAAGGATGGTGTGGGTGTGCCCGCAGATCCCGCCGCAGCGCTGGATTTGCTCGAGCGGTCCGCGACAGGTGGTTATGTTGAGGCGCAGTATATTTTAGCACAAGCTTATTCACGTGGTGATATTGTCCCGCCCGACACGGAACGGGCGTTGCGCTGGCTGACGGCGGCGGCCGAGGGTGGCAATACCGAGGCGCAGTTTTTCCTGGCAAACGCATTGCGCACCGGAGAAGGGTCTCAGCAAGACACAGCCGCTGCGTTTCGCTGGTACAGACGTGCAGCAGAGCAGAACCTGCCGATTGCTCAACGCATTCTTGGCACTGCTTACATGACCGGCAATGCGGCATTGCAGAAAAACGAACAGGAAGCCTATCGCTGGCTCAAATCGGCGGCCGATGCTGGTGATCCTGGGGCGATGTTCAACCTGGCCATCGGCCTGAGCAGAGAATTCGAAACCCTTACGGACGATGCGCAGGCGGCAAGCTATCTGAAGGCCGCATCCGATGCCGATTTGGCCCGTGCGACATTCATGTTGGCCCAGTTCACGGAAAGCGGGCGCGGTGTGCCGGAGGATTTACGTGCTGCTGCGTTGCTGTATCGGACAGCCTTTGAACAGGGGGATACGCGCGGCGCCGTTCGTTTGGGTCAACTTACCGGGCAAGGCGCGCTGGAGGATATGGTCCCGCCGCATTTCAGCGTGCCGTGGACCGTCGCGGCGGCGCAGCAGGGGGATGAGGGTGCGTTGAACTGGCTTGAGGCGCAGGCGGAGAATGGGCTGAGGGATGCACAAGTAAGCTACGGTCTTTTCCTGCTGGATGAACGCAAAGACGCGAGGCGAGCGGCCCGCTTTCTTGAAAAGGCGGCGCAGGCAGGTGCACCAACCGCCCAGCATCGTTTGGGCGTTCTCTATACGACAGGCGCAGGCGTCACGCTTGACTACGTTTTGGCGCACAAATGGCTTAACATCGCGGCGACCAATGGGATCGAACATGCCGCTGAAACACGCGAAGTGATTGGCAACTTGATGACCCCTGAGCAATTGGCTGAAGCACAGGGCGCCGCGCGCAGTTTCTTTGAGAATGCAACGGTGCCGGATCACGTCGCAGGTACAACTGACCGATGATTGGAATTCGTTTGCTGAAGCTCGGCATTGCGGTGGTGTTTTTCGTTTTTGCCTCGATCGGAGTTGCTCAGCCACGGCTTTCGCTGACAGATCTGACCAATGCCGCTCAAGCCGGTGATGTCTCTGCACAGACTGAGTTGGGACTGCGCTCTTTAACTGGCGACGGAACGTTGCAAGATCACAGCGCAGCGGCGCAATGGTTCGCGCGGGCCGCAGAGGCAGGGGATGCGGAAGCACAGAACCAACTGGGGCGGCTCTACCACACAGGTCGCGGTGTTGCCCGGGATACCGGGGCTGCCTTGCGTTGGCTTGAGGCAGCAGCAACATCCGGGGATCCCGTCTACCTATTTGATCTGGCAAGTGTTCTGGAAAGCGAAGCGGGAGAAACCAACCTGACCCGCGCTGCAGGCCTCTATACCGCAGGGGCCCAAGCGGGGCACTTGCCGTCCACGATCAGCCTTGGGGTGCTGTACCAAAAAGGGGCAGGCGTGCCGCAGGATTTTGCTGAGGCCAAGCGGCTCTATCAGATCGGCTTGGACAGCGGCCATCCGCGCGCGCAGAACAACCTTGGTTTGCTCTATGTGCGTGGTGACGGCGTGGAACAGGATTATTTCCGTGCCGCCGAACTCTTTGCAGCCGCGGCTGAGCAAGGTTTGACGCAGGCCATGACGAACCTTGGTGTGCTGTACGAAAACGGATTTGGCGTGCCGCAGGACGCAGCGCGGGCTGATGCGCTGTATCGAATGTCTGGCACAGCTGCGCAGCAGGCTGTTCGGGGCGCCGGCGGCTTTCAGTATGACCCGCGCCTCGCTCCACTGCCGCAGAGTGAGGAAGCGCTGCAAATCCTCGTCGACGCTGCCGCCGCGGACGACCCCGTTGCACGGTTCCAGATGGGTTGGTTGCTGGTCAGTGCAGTAGACGCCAGCTTTGACGATATCCGCGCCGCGCGGACCCACTTTGAGAGTGCCGCGGAACGCGGGCACGGTCCGTCTATGGCCAATCTGGCCTTAATGTATTTCCGCGGACAGGGTGCCCCGCAGGACTTTGTGCTTGGCCACATGTGGATGCTGATGGCCCAAAGGGCCGGAACAGTGAACCCGACGCTGACGGAGCTTTTTGCGAATACTGCCACGCCGGAGCAGATCAATGAGGCCGAAACACGCGGAAAAGCGTTCCTTGAAAAAAACGGCATGATGATCATGCCTTAAGGGGAAAATTGTACGAAGCAGGCTGATTTGTCTTTGAAACGACTTCGGCTTGCCGTACCCTTCGGCACAATATTGCAGCACCCATCCGCCAAAGTAATTTACTTTGCCATGAGCAAGGAGACATTTCCATGAAGCGTGCCATTTGGTCACTGCTGATGTCAGTATCCGTTGCTGGTATGGCGGCAGCAGACGCTCCTCAGCCTGTACAACAAAACAATTCGAACGCGATCTGGTTCGAAAACTGGACGGGACTGAGCAACACGACCATGACAATCGCAAAGCCGGACGGTGAGGTCGTGTCGATCTTTGCCGCGTCTGGTACGCCTGTGTTTGAACTTGTAGGTCGTGACGTAATCGACGGTGTGTATCGCTACGAGATATCTGCGGCGACAGAAGACCGGGTAGAGATCAAGAATGTGCAGAACAACGGGCGTGGTGACGCCGCTCAAGATACAATAGCCAAGGCATTTTACCTCACTGGCGCTTTCCACGTTGAGCGCGGTGTGATCGTGGCGCCAGAGAACCTGACCGAAGAAGAATAAGAGAATGCCGTGTGCTGGGCTGAGCCTGATACTAGGGGACAAGGAGATAGCAATGAAGTTTTCAACCAAACCTGTTTCAAGGACGATGGCTGTCAGTGCTCTCGCACTCGGTATGAGTGTTGGAGCGAGCGATGCACAGGTGTTTACCGCCGATGTCATCATTCAAAGCAGCCTCTGTGTCGGTTTTGACTGCGTCACCGGTGAAAGCTTTGGCTTCGATACGATCCGGCTGAAGGAAAACAACCTGCGCATTCATTTTGACGACACTTCAGCCTCGGCGTCTTTCCCTGGAAATGACTGGCGGCTTATCGCAAATGATGACGGCAACGGTGGGCTGAACCACTTCTCTGTACAAGATGCGACTGCGGGTCGGAGCCCGTTCCGCATCGAAGCCGCAGCCCCTGCAAACACCCTATACTTGGAGGATGATGGCGATGTTGGTATCGGCACGTCCGAACCGGTGGTGGACTTGCACCTCGTCGGGGGCAATTCGCCCGCGCTGCGCCTTCAACAGGACGGATCGGACGGTTTTGCGCCCCAAATCTACGATATCGCGGCAAACGAAACGAATTTCTTCATTCGTGACGTGACAAACGCGTCGCGTCTGTTCTTTCGTGCCCAGCCTGGCGCGCCCGGAGACAGCATGTTTATCGCGGCGGATGGTAGTATCGGTTTTGGAACTGATAGTCCGGATGCGGCTTTGAAGATGGTAACAAGCGCCGGGATCGGCGCGAGTGAGGCTGGCATTCATATCGTCGATGCCCGAAACAGCGGTGCGATGCAGATGCTGCGCATGGAAAATGACGGTGCGGTTCAATTGTTCATGAACAACACCGCTCGCACCGATGCCCAATGGATGTTGAGCGCTGGACGCGGGCTGCGGTTCATTCCATCGGAAACCGCGTCAGCCTTCATGATGGAATTGTCGAACACCGGCGATCTTGAGATCAAGGGTGCCTTGACGCAATCGTCAGATCGTAACGCAAAGACCGACATTGTTCCGGTTGATGCTGATGACATCCTTGCCAAAGTCCGCGCGTTGCCGGTCAGTGCGTGGACATACAAGCACGATGCGGAAGACGGCGTGCGTCACATCGGTCCAATGGCCCAGGATTTCTATGCCGCATTTGGCACCGGTCGCGATGAAACAGGTATTTCTTCGCTGGACGGCACCGGCGTTGCATTGGCCGCCATCCAGGCGCTGAGTGAACAGAACGCTGTACTTCAAGCCCGGCTTGATGCGCTGGAAGCCGAAGCGCAAAGTGAGTGATGGCCTGATCCATGTTTGATCTATGAGATGAACGGGTGCGCTTGCCGCACCCGTTTTTTTTGCGGCACACTGCGTGTACGCTCGTGCCTGTCCGCCGCGGGTCTCTGGGGGAGTTCATGGACCGTTTCATCGTCAGACCCTATGACAAGCGCTTTGCGGTCGCGCTGCTGATCATTTGCGCCCTGGCCTATCTGTTCTGGACAGGGTCACGCTATCCGTCGCTGGACGAAAAGGCGATGATGTCCGGTGCCATCCAACTCGAAGACCCGCTGAGTTTCGAGGCCCGATTCGCCCTGGCAAACGGCATGTCGACGCTGGAGCGGATGTTCTGGACTACTCTGAACTGGATCGACACCAACAAGAAGGGCATGACTTTCGGCATTCTTTTCGCCGCTTCCTTCCTAACACTCGCACCTTACCTCCGGCGCAAAACGTTTCGCGGCGGAACACCCAATGCCATTCTGGGCCTTGTCCTTGGAACGCCATTGGGTGTGTGCGTGAACTGCGCCGCGCCTATCGCACGAGGACTGTATTCAGCCGGTATGCGCGCAGAAACCACGCTAAGCGCCATGATCGCCTCGCCGACGCTCAACATTGTAGTGCTGACCATGCTGTTCAGTCTGCTGCCGTTTTACATGGCACTGGCCAAGATTGTACTGAGCCTTCTGGTGATCCTGGTGGCTGTCCCACTGATCTGCCGCGCTCTACCGCAAGTTCAAATCGCTGACGAGGAATTGGTGTGCCCGCTGCCCGCAGCAATGCCCGACGGGCCGCGGTCAGAGCCTTTGGCCCAGGCGATACTTGGCGTGGTGCGCAGTTTCGGGGCAAACCTGTGGTACATCATCAAGATGACTGTGCCACTGATGCTGCTGGCTGGCATTTTGGGTGCTGTCACCGCGACACTCATCCCGCAGGATCAAGTGGTCTTGCTGCAATTCGGGATCGGCGTGCTTGTCGTTGTCGCCATTGTCGGGCTGTTTCTGCCGGTTCCCATCGCTTTCGACGTGGTGGTGACGGGTGCATTGTTGGCAGCGGGATTGGCGCCGGGATATGTGATGGCCCTTCTGTTCACCTTGGGCATTTTTTCGGTTTATTCGTTCTTCATCGTGGCTCAGTCCATCGGGCAGCGCGCCGCCTGGCTGATGTCTGTTGTTGTGGTGGTGCTGGGTGTGATCGCCGGGCTTGGCGCTCAAAGCTATCATCAATTGCAATCCGACCGCGCGTTGCGCCTGCTTACATCGACGCCTTGGGGCGCTGCAATGGCGTCCGGAGGGCCGGAGGTTACAGTGCAAGCGTCGCAACTGTCGGCCCCATCCGCGGCGGCCGGGACCGGCTTTGTGCGCAAAGATGCCGCCGTCATCGGCATCGACCAGCCAATTGAATTTTCATTTCGCGATATGTGGCCGCCGTTTTGGGAAGGACGCAGCTTGGCGTCCGGCGATATTGACCGCGATGGCGATATCGACCTTGTTGTGGCATCGACGCGTGTCGGTCTGTACATCTATGACAACGACGGTGCGGGGCGTTTCACGGTGCGTGCCGATGACCTTGGTTTTGTGACTGAACTGCCCGTGTTCAATGCGGTTTTGGCTGATGTCGACAATGATGGGTGGCAGGACCTCATTCTCGCGACATACTTGGCGGGCAACTACTTGGTTCAAAACAGGCAAGGGCAATTCGATATGGCTGGAGCGCTCCGTTTGCCTGCTCCGCCTGAGGCAATTCTTACGATGTCCTTGGCCGTTGCGGATGCAGATCGCGACGGTGATCTTGATATTGCCTTGGGGCAATGGTCGGCGGGTTGGTATCGTGAAATTCCGGGCGAGGAATCGCGCAATCATATTCTGTGGAATGATGGCGGCACCTTTGATCGTCTGACGGCTCTGCCAGGGGTGCCGGGCGAAACCCTGAGCCTTCTGTTTTCGGATATCGACAGTTCCGGCACCGCAGATTTGCTGGTGGGCAACGACTTTTCGATTCCGGATTACATTTACCTTGGTGATGGTTCCGGTGGATTCGACATGATCACGCGGGCCTCCGGCCGTATCGAGCATACAACGACGACGACGATGGCAATCAAGTCGGCCGATCTACGTAACGCTGGCGAGCCTGAGCTGTACTTTGCTCAGATTTCGGGGCGGTCTTCTGGCGTGTCAGAGACGCTCAAGATGCAGTCGCTTGATAGGTATTGTGACAGCATAAGTGACCCTGACCACCACGCCGTCTGTGTGCAGAACATGCAGATCAAAGCGTGGTACCGCGCTGGCAATAATTTCGACCCCAGCTTTGCTTCACGATGCGGGCAATTGTCGGGACAAAATCAGGATGAATGCCGGGCTATGCTGGTCAAGGATCTTGCGATCCAGCGGCGCGATCCTTCGATTTGCAAGCTGATTGCGGAAGACCAGCCTATTCCGCGTGCCTTTTGCGACATTCACTTCAAACCTGTTCTGCCGCCTTTGCAGGCAGACGTGGATCTGACACCGCCACAGATCTTGTCCACAAATGTCCTGCTGTCCCTGAAGGACGGCGTCTGGAAAGACGTTGCTGCGGCGCGCGGTCTGGAAGTTGGCGGGTGGAGCTGGGACACAAAGATTGCAGATTTCGACAATGATGGTTGGCAGGACGTCTATATCGTAAATGGTACATGGGTCCCGAACGAGGTCTCACCCTCCAACCTGTTCTTTCACAATATGGGCGATGGTCAGTTTGTTGAGGCGTCTGGCCCATTCGGGTTGGAAGACTTCCTGATGACAGCAGCTGCGACAACCTTTGATCTGGACGGTGATGGCGATCTGGATATCGTCACTTATCCCGTGAACGCGCCTTTGCGCGTTTTCACTAATGTAACCCAGAACCCTGGTGTTGTTTTCCGTTTGCGAGATGCCGTTGGCAACCGCGATGGTATCGGTGCCATCCTGAGCCTTGAGGATGACTTTGGGCGCACTCAGATGCGCGAAATTCAGTTGGGTGGGGGGTTCATGTCCTTTGACGCTCCGCAAGTGCATTTTGGATTGGCTGGAGCAGTCGGGCAACGGCTTACGATTCGGTGGGCTGATGGATCGAAAGCCGTGCTTAGAGGCCCGTTTATGGGTGGCACCCTATACGACATCCATCGGCAATAGACTGGCCTCGGTTTAGCAAAGCAAACCATTTTTCCTGTGGATCTAGCGGCGGCCATCACGCAAATGGCAGCGTTCCGAGCAAATTTTTGCTGGGTTGCAGAGCAGATCAGCCCGTCGTTTGAAGCCAAGGCACAATCGCACAAGAGGTCTCTTTTTCCTGTTGTGAGCAAAGAGAAGTTGCTTTGCACGCCGTGGTTGCGCAATAATCCGCTCAGTTCTTATTGTTACACTTGACGAAATTTTCAAAAGGGAGGGTTACGTGGCTCGCTTTCACAAGATTTGCGGCGCGGTTGCTTTGGCACTTGGTCTGTCCGGAGCGTTGCCGGGGGCAACGCATAAGGCCGCAGCGCAGGAATACTTCATAGGGACGATTCTGACCTTCGCTGGCAACTTTTGTCCGCGCAACTTTGCGCCGGCGGATGGAAGACTTTTGCCGATTGCCCAGTATACTGCTCTGTTCTCGTTGATTGGTACGACATATGGCGGAGACGGTCGGACGACGCTTGGATTGCCGAACTTGAATGGCCGCCTCGGCATGGGGCAGGGTCGCGGCCCCGGTCTGACCAATCGGGTCATGGGAAGCCTACAGGGTCAGACGTCAGTCACCCTGACGCAAAACAATTTGGCGCCGCACACTCATGCCGTAAATGCCACCAACCTGGATGGAGATAAGGCCGGACCTGGTGACAAATTGCTGGCCGCGGCGCGCCGTGGTGGTGTGGGGGATGAAACAATCTACTCCGAGCAGGCGCCGAATGTTGAAATGTCAACTCAGATGATCACTGCAACAGGTGGCTCGCAACCTCTTCCAACGCTCGATCCCTTTCTGGTTATGACCCGGTGCATTGCCTTGGACGGTCTGTATCCATCACGAAGCTGACGCGCATGACGCGCTAGATTTTCCAGGTTTTCCGTCCGCAGGGACGTAGACCGACCACTGGAGATATAATATGAAATTCGTTTCAAAAATCGCATGTGTGCCTTTGGCGCTGGCGCTAGTTGCAGGTGCAACCGTGCTGCCAAACCGCGCCGCGGCTCAACAAGCCATGTTGGCAGAAATCCGCATGTTCGGCTTCAACTTCTGCCCAAGAGGCTGGGCCGCGCTGGATGGTCAAATCCTGCCCATCAACCAGAACCAGTCTCTCTATTCGCTGTTGGGCACAAATTTTGGCGGAGACGGGCGCACATCGTTTGGCCTGCCAGATTTGCGCGGTCGTTTGGTTGCAGGCACCAATTCGTCATCTGTCGGTCAACGCGGAGGTGCCGAGACCACTGTCATGACAGCAGCTCAACTCCCGTCACACTCCCATGCAGTGAATGCCACCAATCTTGATGGCGACAAAGGAGGCCCGCGTGACAAAATTCTGGGTGCATCGCGCATCAACGGGGTGGGCGAAGAGACGATCTACAGTGACACGCTCACACCGAACAAATTCATGGATTCACGCATGATCGCGAATTCCGGTGCCGGTGCGCAGATCCAGATCAATGACCCAAGACTGGCCGTCACCCATTGCATCGCGATCACCGGCATATTCCCGTCGCGCAATTGAACCGAGACAAGGGCATGAAAAACATGATGACACATATATTTTCCAAGGCTGCCTGCCTGAGTGCAGTCGCTGTCGTGGCGTCCTTTGCTGCCACAACCGGCCCGGCAAAGGCACAAGCAAGCGATCCATACGTTGGCGAAATCATGGCAACGGGAATTACCAGTTTTTGCCCACGCGGCTGGGCCGCTGCCGAAGGGCAGTTGCTCGCCGTGTCGCAGAATGACGCTTTGTTTTCGCTGCTCGGCACGATTTACGGAGGAGACGGGCGGACGACATTTGGATTGCCTGACTTGCGTGGCCGCGTGCCCACACATCCAGGATCAGGTCCCGGGCTAAGTCCGGTCAGGCTGGGTCAGCGAGACGGCCAGGAGCAGGTCGCTCTCACCGCGTCACAGAATGCCCCACACAGTCACTCGGTACAAGCGACCAACCTTGACGGTGACAAGGGCGGCCCCAAGGACAAGCTTTTGGCTGCAGCTCCGAACCGGGGCGTGGGGCAAGAAACGATTTATTCCGACCAAGATCCCAACGTCACCATGAATTCTCAGATGATTGGCAACACAGGTGGGAGCCAGCCGTTCAGCATCCTGGATCCAAGCCAGACGATCCGGTACTGTATTGCCTTGGTAGGGATTTACCCGTCCCGGTCATAGTTCGCTGCGGTACGGACAGGGCACGGTCAGACCACCGGATATACAAAAGACAGGATGCGCGGGGCAGGGGCTTCGCGTTCCGTCAAATTCAGGCGGTCCTGCGCGATATCTTCTGCGAGCCTTGTCGCGAGTTGGCTTAGACCTGCGTCGTCCGTGAAGCGGGCAACCTGATCCAGCAATCCGTTGCCTTGCGCATATACATCGTTGAACCCACGCGGCTCCGCATTGAGTATGTCGTCGGCAGGTCGCATCAGGCTGCCGGTTTTAGAACTGTCTGTTTTTGGCGGCTGACCCGCATCCGTCAGATACTGGTGCAGCACATCGTTCAGCTCGGCGATATCAATCCGGGTCAAAGCGCCTCCTTCCTACTGCGTGTTCGACCCAACCGGGTTGGTCCGTCTTGCGCACAAGAAAGTCACCGATGGCCAGCACGTCCATATGTGTGTTGAGAAAACAGTTGATCGCGTCCCTGGGGGTGCAAACGATTGGCTCACCCCGGACATTGAAAGATGTGTTGAGCAACATTGGGCACCCGGTTTGTGCCTCGAATGCGCGTAGAATTGCGCTTGCGCGGCTGCCGTTTTGTGCTGCGGTGTCAGGGTCGATTGTTTGCAGTCTTGCGCTGAAATCCACATGGGTGACGGCGGGCACATCGCTTGTTACAGCTGTTTGCAGTGCCATTGGGTCGGCGGCGCCCCGCGCCCGCGCCGTGCGAAGGTTTACGGGCCCGCGATGCTCTTCAAGCAACTTTGCGACAAGAAGCATGTAGGGACTGTGATGGGGCGGTTCAAAATAGTCCGCTGCCCGATCAGCGAGCACAATTGGGGCGAAGGGGCGCCAATCCTCACGGAACTTGATCGACCGGTTCACCCGGTTGAGAGTTTTGATTCCGCGCGGATCCGCCAGTATCGATCGGTTGCCCAAAGCGCGCGGCCCGTATTCCATCCGACCGTGGAAGTGACCCACAATCATCCGATCTGCCAATGCGGCTGCAAGGTCATTGGCGTTTCGTTCCGGATCTGGTTCGTGACGGTAGCTGAGCCCGGCACTGTCGAGCGCGGATTGAATCTCGCCCGCATTAAATTCCGGCCCGAGAAGACTGCCAGACATACGGTCACATTTGATGCGGCGCGGTAAGGGGGCCATACGATGTGCAACGTCAAGCGCAGCACCGAGCGCGCCGCCCGCATCGCCTGACGCCGGTTGGATCCAAAGCGAATCCAGCGAAGGCAACTTGTGCAAAAGGTTGCTGTTTGCCACGCAGTTCAGGGCGACGCCCCCGGCCATGCACAGGTTGCGCTCTCCCGTCTTTTGCAAGGCGGTGCGTGCAAGGCGCAACACCGCTTCCTCCAATACAGCTTGGGCGGAGGCCGCGACATTCATGTGAAACGCGGTCACTGGTGCATCCGGGGCGCGTTGCGGCTGTTTAAAGAGTGTTTCGAACAGGGGTGAAGTGGTCGAGAGACTGCGGTCGAAGCCGAAATACTCCATGTTCAGCGCAAAGGAACCGTCATCGCGCAGGTCAATCAGGTGATCGAGGATCAACTTGCGCATGTTCGGTGCGCCGAAGGGTGCCAGACCCATCAGCTTGTACTCACCGGAGTTTACTTTGAACCCACAGAATTGGGTAAACGCGCTGTAAAACAGGCCCAGCGAGTGAGGAAAGGTGATTTCAGTGAGCGCTGTCAGTCCTTTGGATTGTCCGTGCCAGATGCTTGTCGTGGACCATTCCCCAACCCCATCAAGTACCAACACAGCAGCAGCGTCGAAGGGCGACGGATGAAAGGCTGCGGATGCGTGGGACCTGTGATGCGGTACAAAAAGAATGTCATTGGGCGATGGGGCCACGTCACGCAGCGCCTGCGGGAGTTCGTGCGTTAGCGCGCGGAGCGTGCGCAGCATGTTTGGCCACATCTGTGCGCCACCTGGCGCCACGCGCCGCGCGGTTTCAAGCATACGCGATGCTTTTAGCCCTGGGTCTTCGTAATAGGCGATCTTGTCCAGTTGTGCGCCAGCTGGCAGTTGCGAAATGCAGTATTCAATTGCCTTGGTCGGGAACCGCCAATCGCCTTTTTTGCGAGAAAAGCGTTCTTCCTGTGCAGCGGCAAGGATTTGGTCGCCCTGCACCAGCGCCGCGGCCGCATCATGAAAATGGGAAGAGATGCCAAGAACGCGAGGGGAGTTGCTCACGATTTACCTTCGTTGCGCTTCGCGCAAAGTTCTTCGATGACGGGCAGTAGATGGGTGGCGTAATGGGTGTTGGCTGCGACATTGGGATGTGCGTCATCCGGGAGGAAGCGGTGCTGCGTGTCGTGGGGCGTCGAGATGTCGTTTACCGTGCCGAGGCGATCTTGCATGGACCGATTGAACGCCGGTTCCATGTCGTCAAGCAGGGCAAAGGCCACAGGCACGTCCGCAGCTTGCGCCGTTTCCCGCACCAAGTCCAACACTGCAGCAGACGCGATATTGATCATAAAATCGTCCGGCAGAAAGATATGGAACAAGGCATCACGGATAACCGGTTGCCAAATCGGATGATACACGATTTCCGGTTGCCCGTCTGAGGCCAGCCGCGCCACCGGCACGTGTTCAATTCCCTGCCGATGCCACGCAGGCGCCAAGTATTGTCGCATCCGATAAGGGTGCGCGATGTTTCTATAGCGGTGGTCACCGATAATGTTGAAGACGGCAACATCTACGGCCCGTCGGGCGATGTCGCGCCGAAATTGCAACAGGTTCTGCACAGTGCCGTGCCCACTGATGCCGCGGTTCAGAAATGTCAGATGCGGTAGCCGCGCTTGAAGTTGGCCTGCAAAAGTTTCCTCATCTGCCAGTGCCTTGCCGAAGGTAAACGAGCATCCGTAGAGCCCGACGCGGAGCCGGTCTTTGGTTGTGTTCGCGCCAGGTACATGGCGCCAGCCATCCGGATCAATCCTTTGCACGACGCCGGACCGGAAACCCACCTTGACACGGTACTCAGGCGTCAAGGACCATCCGATAACGGGGTCAGGCCGGAACAGCTGACGTGGCGTGCTGACTGTATTTGGTTCAGAGGCGGTCATCACGCAATCTGGAGCAACTTGATGATATGTTGGGTTTGTGACAGGGGTTACGAATGTCTAAGTTAACGCAAACCCTATGCGTAAAGCTATTGGTGTTCCAGCGCTTTAAGGCCTTCGGTGCCTGATCGTCGGCCAGCTGTTCCATCGCTTGCTCTTCCGGGTCAACCCGTGGCGATAGGCGGACTTGGTGGCAGTGGTACACGTCTTTTTGCGACCGTACTGCAGGCGGCCGGGTTTGATATCGGTACGACGCTGAACCGCGCATTGGACAACTTGTGGTTCTCTATTCTGTTTAAGCGCGCGGCATGGGTACAGCAAACGGGAAGGGCGGGTTTGGAAGATCGCGAGGTCGCC
Source organism: Tateyamaria omphalii (assembly GCF_001969365.1). Lineage (NCBI taxonomy): Bacteria > Pseudomonadati > Pseudomonadota > Alphaproteobacteria > Rhodobacterales > Roseobacteraceae > Tateyamaria > Tateyamaria omphalii. Next base: position 49,040 of record NZ_CP019317.1, read on the forward strand.
GACACGATACATCTGTTTTACCGTGCCAGTACGTCCGGTTTGCAGAGTGCACTGTTGCCTCATGATATCGAGTTGCTCGATCATTTGAGCGCAACCGTGCACCCCAACGGGCCCTGGAAAGCCGGTCCACGGGCGCCTCTGATCGATAAGCTGCGTACATCTAAAGGTGCAGCACAGCTGCGGCCATGGGGATGGAAAGAGCCAAACACTCACGTCTTTCTCCCGCATTTGAATCATCATGTGCCCGGTCTGCGCTACATCCATATCGTGCGCGACGGTCTCGATATGGCTCTGACAACCAAGACCTGGCAAATGCGTCACTGGAGCCACGTGTTCGGCCTTTCCCAGGACGGCGACATGCAACATCGGCAATTGCGGTTCTGGACTGTGGCAAACCGCGCCGCCATCACATTTGGCCAAGCTTACATGCCTGGCCGCTTCCTTCTCGTCGATTACGACGACTTTTGTGTCCGACCCGCACCGCATCTTGCGCGTCTTTGGTCGTTTCTGGGTGTGCCACATGGCGAGGTGGATGTTGTGGATGTCGCGCCCACATCAATTGGGCGCGGTCGGGCGATGGACCTCTCAGGCTTTGCCGCCGCTGATGTATTGGCTGCCGCGGCACTGCAGGACGAGGTTGCCCGGTTTGGTCGTCCCGAATGTACTTGAAAGTCTAGCTAAGTTAGCTATATTTCCGATATGCAATTCAACGTACACACCGCGAAAAGCCAACTGTCGAAGTTGATCGAAGCCGCCCTCGCTGGCGAGGAAGTGATCATCGCCAAGGGCAATCGGCCCGTCGTAAGGCTGGTTCCGATGGCCCAATCAGGCTTTCAGCTTGGTGTGTTGCAAAATGTCGGATCGGGTCCGGACTTTCTTGAGCCGCTGGACGACAGCGCGTTGGAGGCGTGGGAAAGCGGGGCGTGACCAGTGTTCTTCTCGATACCCACAGCTGGGTATGGACATTAACGGATGACATGCGGCTGACCCAATCCGCGCGCGCTGCGATTTCAAATGCGCAGCAGGTCCATGTCAGCCCCATTACGTTCTTTGAAATCGGTCAGAAAGTGCGGGTCGGTAAATGGCCAGAGATGGAACCGCATGTCCAAAAGCTCGCCGAATACTTGTATGATCAGGGTGGGGCAGTTGCCACCATGACACCTGACATTTGTATCCGAGCGAGCGTTATGGAGTGGAGCCATCGCGATCCGTTTGACAGGTTGATTGGCGCCACAGCTGAAGCAATGGCGGCCCCTTTGATATCTGCTGACACAGTGTTCGACGATCTGTCGTCCGTCGCTCGAGTCTGGTAATCCAAGTTATGTAAAATCTCTCTGTTGGCGTCGTCGTTAGCGCGTGGGAATACGGATGAAGACTCTAGGCCGACTCCGCTTTGGATTTTTCCAAGCGCTAATAAGTTCATACGCAATACATGCTCTGCCTCGATAGATGTCAGCGTCTTAAAGGCCAATTCAGGAGACACGGTGAGAAGCACAAAACCGCTGTCGCGTGTCAGTAGTTCCAGGGGCTTCTTCGCTAGGATGACGTATCTTTCGTGTCGGCTGGTTCTGGTATGCTTTCGGCCTGTCCCACGATTGGTCCTGAGTTCGAAGCTGGTGTTGCGTCATCCGGTGTTTCACCAAGCTCGTCGTGAACCTCGATTTGCAACACGCCAAGCGTAATACCAAGAAGGGTCAAAAAGACCGACGCGCTGACCACTAGCAGCGGCTCAATCAAAATACGATCCAACCATGATACACCAAGCAGGCTTTGCTGTGTCGCTTCCCAGTTGAAGGGTGACGGCTGGTTGATAACTAATTTCCTGGCATTCATCGACGCTTGAACGACATAGCGCCCATCTTCAAAAAAGGCCTGACCAACCATCTGGACCGGGCCATTTTCGCCAAGGCCGGTCAGTGCAGAGCTTGCGGGGATCGGCACGGGATCGCTTTCCAGCCGAAAGACATTCGGACACGATCGTCCGCGCAACCGATCGAAGCAAATGTTCTCGCGCATGACAATATCAATTTCGCCGGCGATGTATTCCAAATCCAATGCCCGCATTGATGCCTGCACCGCATTTGCGTTCGGTGTGAAGCCGCGGCCAATAATCCCGGTTCCGTCGATCACGACAGGTTCTTCTGGCAAGGCGAATGCTGCACCGCCATTTATGCACGCTGGATCCTGCGTCAGTGTGGAAAGGCCGGACAGCGGGACGAACCCTTCGGGTGGATCATCGTCCGGTGCCAACAGACTTGCCGTGTGGTCAGTCTCGGCCCCATCGATCTTGTAGCGGGCGTAGCCTTGGGTCAATCTGGCCACAGGGGTGTCTTTGGCTTCGGCACTTGGCGCGAGCTTGATCTGCTGCAACCCTTGGTACATTTGAAAAACAAGCGTTGTGCCGCGCGCTGGCAACAGCACACCGGAATAGCAATTGTCCGGTTCACCTTTATCGTCTGACGCAACCACAACTTGCTTGTTTCCAGTTATGACACGTACACCCCGCACAGGAACTTCGATCCGTTCCGGGTGCATAACCTTGTATTCGAACCTGCTGGTGTTCGCTTCGATCACGAACAACACTTCGCTTCGGTGGACAACGAAGAACAGGATACCGAGACCCACGACGAACACGAGCAGAGCCCCGGTTGCCCAAAGCAATGGGCCGAGCAGGCTGCTCGCATAAAGAACGACGCGGCGGCGAAATGTCATTGCCTTGGCAACGAAATGCGTGCAGTGCGGACCGCCGGTTCCATCCCAGGCCGGTCGATCTCGAGCCGAAGTTCGTAAGCGTCGCTTTTGCTGTCTTTCAGATCATTCAACGAAACCGTGCAGTCATAGCCAGCTTGAACGCGTTCTGTCGGTTCGCAGGTCATAGATACGGGAGTGAAACTTGCTATGAGATTGTTGTCCAACCCAACCGGCTGCATCGTTGCCTTGACGGTTGAGGCACCGATTTCGACCACAGCCAAAAGCTTGTCCGGCTCAGGGTCCCAACTGACCGGCACGTAATATTTTGACCGACGCTCGTCACAGTCGGTCGCCACCACTACCCGCGGAAGAAGGTATTTTTCGCGAAACTGGTTGCGCACCTCGTCCGTGTGCTCGGCGGTATAAGGGATTGGCCGCATCCCCAGATTCTCGGAGACCGCGGCATCCAAAAGTGAAGCGCGTCCATCAGCCAGGTAGTACCCATTGATCGACCTGATATCAGCGCACAGGCGCAGCTTTTCCGGCTCTACCTCGGCCGGAAGCCAAATTGGGGCGTGCTGAAACTGTCCACCAAGATCCACAGCTCTGTCCTCGGTTTCGCTGTTGAGCAGGTGAAATGCAGCGAACAGTTTGTCCGTTCGGATCCGATGTTGGTGAGACCCTGACATCGTCAGCTCTCCTGAATTGACCCGGTCGGCCACCTTGAATTCACCGACTTCAAACAATTTCAGCTCGGCATGTGCGAGCCGTGCGTGGATGACACTCAAGCCGATAAAGACAAGAAACAGCGTTAGAAAATGTCTCATGGGCACCCCTTGCTCAGAATCTGATACTTTCGAAGCTCGTGTCGGAATTGCTGCCATCTACGCGGGTGCGCAGCAGGCTCATCAGCCAACCGTCCTTGAAATAGTGGTCTTCCAAAATCTCATAAAATATGTCGATGCCCGTGATGCGGACCTGTGTACGGTTGCGCGCGTCATCCAAGATCATGGCACGGCTGATCAAGTCGCCCTGTTGGATGTTTCCACTGCTTGACGAATTCGATACGACGACGCCGGCGCGTTCGCTGTCATAGGTCAATTTCTCGATACCAAGATCGCCAAGAGCAGCGGCGAGGATACAAGCCCGGATCACACGACCCTCCGCCGGGTCGTCAAAGGCAGAGGTTCCACGCAGCTTCAGTGCTTCATCCAAGTTCAAGGGGTTGAAGCGGCACGCCTGGGCATCGACACGCCAATCCGCCAGGCTTGCGGCATCAGCTCGGGTTGCCGACGCATTCGCAAGGCTGAATTGACCATCTATCGTGTCAAACAGGACGTGAGGGATTTGCAACCCTTGGCGGTCAGGCAGCCCACGTCCCGCGGCCGCATATTTGCTCAGGCGTTCAACCTCGATCCTAGTCTCAGCGAATATACTTAGGATGGGGCGATCTTCTGTCATCAAAGGTAGAAATGCGCGTGTAAACACAGACAAATAGCTTTCGTCGTCCCGCTCCAACGTATCACGCACGTCGTACGCCACACCTTTGGGCGAGCTGCTGTACAGGACCAGCACTTCCTCGACATGGGTGTCGTAGGCCGCACGCGCGGGCGCTTTGTTGGCCTCGGCACAAGGGGTTCGTCCCACATGCGTTGATAATCAGTACGATGCGCGAGGGCTGCTTTGTGAAAGAACTTCAATCACCTCCTGCAACCGGATAGATCCGGTTACCATCTCACCGACATCGGTGTAGCGCTCGCCATCTTCCGGCACGCCGACGAGATAGTTCGCCTCACCTTGCGAAAACCCATGTCCGTTGAAAACAAAAAGCACTTCCGAACCTGCGGTGATCTGTGCCGCAGCCTTGTTCAAATCATTCCGCATACTGCTTGATGTGCGGTCGATGACGGCTGGGTTCAGGATCGTCCAACCAAGCTTGTTCTGCAAAACATCAACATATTGCGGTACATCGCGTTCCGGCGACACCAGGTTGAAGTTCGAGCTTTTCATTGGCTCGCCATCGGCACGCCGTTCATAGCCGAAGTTGCCAATGACAAAGGCGAACCTGTCCGGTGCAGACTGGCCGAGCGACGCCTGCGGAAGCATGGTCGCGGACAGGATCAGTGCAGCAATGTATCTCACACGCCGCATGATCTGATCACCCTTCATTCAAGGCACGTTCTGCGCAGGAATACAGGTCTGTCCTGTTGCGCGCCGCCGTCAGGTCAAATTCGCGCCACTTCGGATGACCGATCTTGCGATCAATCAAGAATGGCAGGCCATCAATGATCGCGCGCGTCAGCTTCTCGATTTGTTT
>NZ_CP019318.1 GCF_001969365.1 Tateyamaria omphalii
CTCACCGCCGAGCGTTTCGTGCCGGACCCGTTCTCGGCCAAAGACGACGCCCGGATGTATGCAACCGGCGATCTGGCCCGTTGGCTGCCAAGCGGAGAACTGGACTTCCTCGGGCGCGCCGACTTCCAGGTCAAACTGCGCGGCTACAGGATCGAACTGGGCGAGATCGAGACGGCCATCGACGGGTTGGACGGTGTTCGCCAGTCGGTGGCGATCGTCCGCGAGGACATCCCAGGCGTCCAGCAACTCGTGGCGTATCTGCTGGCCGATGGCAGCCCGGAAGAACCTGCCCTGAAGGTGGCCCTGGCCGAGGTGCTCCCTGCCCACATGATCCCGGGTCGCTTCGTGACACTCGACAGCTTCCCGCTCACCCCCAATAAAAAGGTCGACCGCAAGGCCCTGCCCGCTCCCACCGCGCCAGCGCGGCCCAAACCATTGACGCCCGCCGCCACGGACAGCGCACCAGCAACCGCCGCGAACAACGCTCCGGGCTTTGACGGGAACGTCACCGCCGCGATCAGCGGCATATGGACGTCGATCCTGGGTGTTTCGGACATCTCGGCGCGCGACAGCTTCTTTGATCTGGGCGGGCACTCCCTGCTTGCCGTACAGGCCCACCGCGAGATCAAGGCACAGCTGGGCGTCACCAAACTGTCGATCACGGACATCTTCCGCTTCCCCGTTCTGGGCGATCTTGCCAAGGCAGTTCAAAGCAAGCTGGAGTCGCCAGCCCCCAAACCGGCGGCCACAGCCCCGCAGCCCGCAAAGGTGCCCGAAACCGTCGGCGGAGGGGCCGCCGGCGCCGAACCCGCGCCATCCCGCACCGATGCCATGGCCCAACGCCGCGCGATGCGCGCTGCACGCCGCAAGGGCAGATGATAAATCTCGCGCGGCTGGCCGACATCGCCGCGCAGTATATGCCGGACGGCGCCGCTGCTGGGGTCGCGGACCCGTCCGCGCCCACAGCCGCCATACTGCCACAAGAACGTGCCGCAACGACGGGCATGATCGGCACGCGCTTGCGCGAGTTTTCCGCCGGTCGGGCCGCCGCCCGTCAGGCGATGGCACAGCTTGGCCTGCCTGCGGCAGCATCCCCATGCAAGGCAACCGCGCACCGCGCTGGCCTGATGGCCTCGTCGGATCCATCACGCACACATCGCAAGCCGCCCTCGCCATTGTCACCCGCAGCACCGCAGCGCGTTCCATCGGCATCGACCTCGAAGACGCGACCCCCCTGCCCCACGACCTCTGGGACGTGGTGCTGACACCCGCCGAACGCGCCCGCGCCCATGACGGCGCAACTGCAAAACGCATCTTTTCGTCCAAGGAAGCGGTCTACAAAGCGCAGTTCCCGATCACCGGGCAACGGCTGGAGTTCACCGACCTGTCCATCCAATTCGACGGATCGCACATGCGCGTGGACAGCACGCACCCGGCGGTCAAACCCCTGCTGCCGAAGCTGCATGCACAGTCGATTGAAACCCACCTCGGGGTCTACCTGTCGCTGGTGTTCATTCCAGCCGAATAACGCGCTACAGGCAGGCCTTTATGATCTCGCTGCGGTGTTCAAAGACGCTGTCCTCGTCAAACGGCTCACCGTCCCGGGCTGCACGTTTGATCAGGTCAGCCAGCGCAACCCGGTCCTGATCCAGCGCCACCACGGCCTCCGCCAGCGCTGCCACATCATCCAGCGGCACCAACCGACCACCCTGATGCGCTGCGATCAGATCGCTGGGATACGACCCGTCGTAGCCCACAATCGGCGTGGCCGACACAAGCGCCTCGATCAAACAGCGGGGCGATTCCGGCGTCTTGTGACAAAACAGAAAGATATGCGCGTCCCGCAGGTGCTGCATGACGACGTCACGGTCATCCACAAATCCGGCAAAGTGCACCTTCGCCTCGATCCCCGATGCGGCGACCAGCGCCTTCATCTCGGCTAGGTCAGGCCCATCGCCCAACCAGGTTGCCCGAAAATCAACGCCCTGCGCGTTCAGACGGGCCAGCACGGCAACCCAATCCTGCGGCCCTTTCATGGCGCTGGCGCGGCCCGTATAGACGATGTGGAGCGGCCCATCTGCAACCCCGGCGACTTTCGCCTGCACCTGTTCGGGCGCGATGTGATCGGATTTGCTCAGGTGGATATCATGGACAAGCTGCGGCTGCTCACAATAGGGCGCGTAGGTGTCAAAGGTTTCCTTGCCGTGAAACAGACCCAGAGTAGCGCGTCGGATGATGAATTTTTCCCACCACCACATCAGCCGATGCTCCAGCCGCGCACGCACACGGCGACGCCACAGATCATTGCTCGACGCTGTACGACGCACAACTTCGGATTCCACCCGGTCCGTCCAGATCGCAAAGGGCAAACCCGCGCGGTGCGCCTGCCACGCGGCAACGGATCCCCAATCACCCGTCAGGCCACCAATGGCAAAACTGAGGTAGTCGGCCTTGGCAATCTCGTCCCGGATCACGTCTCGACAGGCCCGATAATGCCGCGCGAACTGGTCCGGACGGTACGCCATGGGCAGCGGCACAAGACGAATACGCGCCATGTCCAGATCGGTATCACTGATCGGGATCCACCCATCCGGCAACGCACCGGACGTCACCGGGTTCATACAGACAACCTCGTCGAAATGCTCCGCCCACAACCGCAACCCGTTGCAGGCCTGGCTTTCCAGATGCAGCCCCGTATCCGTCTTCACCAGCGGCACAGGCGCATAGATCAACAATTTCCCAGATTTCGTCATAAAATAATACGGTCCGTCGTCGTAAAACAAAACGCAGCCCGTTCACCGGACTTGCAATAACCCATTGATCAATCACATATCTAAAGCAGCGATTATTGTCACCAAAGCACATTGTTTCCATGATCTTCCACCGCCTGAAACGCAAATCCGCCACACTGCTTTTTCTCTTTTTGTCGGCCTGCGGCCTGACAAGCAGGTGCGGCGTGCCCGACCCGCTGGCCGAGGCCGAGTTCAATGCGCTTTACGAAACCCCGCTTGCGCCAGCGACGTCCGGCCTGAGCGTCTACCACCTGGGCCACAGCCTTGTCGGACGCGACATGCCGGTCATGCTCGAACAGCTTGGCGGCGCCGATCACAGCTTCAACAGCCAACTGGGCTGGGGGTCGATGCTGCGCGAACACTGGGAACCGGACATGCCGGTCAAAGGGTTCGAACAGGAAAACCAGCACGTACAATACCGCGACCCGCACGCCGCACTGGCCGAAGGATCCTATGACGCGCTCGTGCTGACGGAATCGGTCGAGATCCGGGACAGCATCAAGTATCACAACCCCCAGGATTACCTGCACAAATGGGCCACAGCCGCGTGGGACGGCAATCCGCAAACTAGGATCTACCTGTACGAAACGTGGCACAACCTGGATGACCCCGAAGGATGGCTGACCCGCCTGGACCTGGACCTCGACCGGTACTGGGAAACCGAAATCCTGCGCCGCGCGCTCGCCCATGACGATGTGACCCAACCGATTTACGTCATCCCCGGCGGGCAGGTCATGGCCGCTTTTGCGCGCCGACTGCAGGACGCGGGGGGCATCGGACCGGTCAAAACGCACGAGGATCTGTTTTTCGACACGATCCACTTCAACGATTACGGCGCCTATCTGATGGCCCTGACCCACTACGCAGTGCTCTACGGTCGCAGCCCGGTGGGCCTTCCCCATGCCCTGCTGAAATCCGATGGCACGCCCGCCGACGATCCGGGACCGGAGCTTGCCGCGGCCATGCAGGAGACGGTGTGGCAAGTCGTGACCGGCTACGCCCCAAGCGGGGTGCGCGGCGACTGATCACTGGATCGCCAGCACCCGCAGCAACGCCTCTTGATTGATCCAAAACACGAAGGCGCCGCAAAGGACCGTCAGCGCCATAAAGAACCCGTCATGCAGCGGATCCTCGGCACGATAAGGCCGGATCATGCGATAAAGCACCGGGTAACTCAGGATAGCCGCGATGGGTTGCGCCGCCAATGCGCCAATCAAGCCGAAATGTATGACACCCAGCGCCAGAAGCCCGGTCTGCAGCACCGCGCGCAACGCCTGATAGGCCGTGAAAAGGCCGGACCGACCAGCCGACAGGAGCACAAAGGCATGGCCGCGAATGATCAGGCTGGGCATGAGCGACACACTCATCACCACCAGAATAGGCCCCGCTGCCCAATACTCGGTTGTGTACAACAACTCGATCAGCCACACGCCCAAAAGCGCCAGCCCGAACTGGATCGCGAACAGAAAGCCGGTCAGCCCGAACCGCGCCTTGGACAAGGCCCTGCGGTTGGCCTCGGACTCTGCGGGCGGACGCGCCGAATAGAGCGGATAGACCACCCGCACCGCGAGGTTGCCCATCAGGATCACAGGCACTGAACCAAAAAAATACGCGATGTTGTAAAAACCCAGATTGGCCAACGTAAAAAACTTCGACAGCAACATGCGGTCGCCGTTTTCGATGATGAAAGTCAGCCCTGAACTGACAAACAGGTACTTGCCGAAGTTAAACAGCTCAACGAAAGCCGCTTTTTCCAATTGCAGGCGGTTCGGATGACCCGGCAGCACCAGATGCGACAGAACGGCATGCAGCGCCTGTTGCACCATCATCCCTACCACAAGGGCCCAGACCGTTTCCCAGATCCACGCCACGACCACCATCACCACAATCGCCACGATCTGGCACCCCAGATCCAGGAACGTCACCCGCCCCAGATGGATGTTGCGCGACGCGGTGCCGATCTTGGTGGACCGCATCTCCATGATGAAAACGGTAAAGGCGAGGCCGAACATCAATTCGTACAGGATCGGCTCTTGGTAGAACTGCGCCACCGGGCCTGCAATCACGCAGCAGATCAGGCCCAGCAGCACGCCGCGCATCACCTGCAATGTCCAGGCCGTGTTCAGAAACACCGGGTCATTCCCGCGCTTTGACTGGACGATGCTGGCACTCAGGCCAATGTCTGAAAACATCTGCATCCCGGCCAGAAAAAGGGACAGGATGGCCATCAGGCCAAAGGCTTCGGGGAACAAAAGCCGGGTCAGGATCAGGTTTGACAGAAGACGCAGAAACTGTCCGCCCCCAAAGCCCAGAAAGGTCAGGAAGGACCCGCGCATGACCCGCGCGCCCATTCCGTCGCCAGACAACTGCCGCCGGATGACACCGATCATGCCAAACGGGCTCTCATCGGGTCGCGGCCCACGGTCATCACGCCTTATTCCGCCTTCACTGCACTGGGATGGCAGCCGTTCACGACGACGCCCAGGACGTTCGTGCTTTCCGCGACTTCCCGTTCGCATACGTCCAGCTGGCTGAACCGTGTCTTCTCGGCCAACGCGACGATCAACGCGCAATCGGTGTTTTTCAGAAACGCACGCGCGTGATCCCCACTCAAGATGGCAGGCAGGTCGAAAATCATCACATCGGGCTTGTACATGTCTTGAACACCGTCAAGAAATTCACCGATTTCATCCGAAAGGATCAGCTTGTTCGGGTCGGGTTCCGGTTGCGGCGAGATGACGACACCCACATTCTCCCTGATCCGCTTCGCATGTTCCGCAAGGGGCACCCGCCCGGTCAGAACGGACTTCAGACTGTGGCGACTTTCCAGGCCCAAAAACGTATGGATCGAAGGATCGCCAAGATCGAAATCAAAAAGCATTGTGCGCAGGTTGTTTGCGCGCCCGAGGCCCAGGGCCAGGTTGCACGCAATCGTCGTCTTGCCGCTCGCCGGTTCGGGGACGTGATCGCCAACCGGCTCCACCCGTTTTGCTGCATCTGCAACAGTGTTTTCGTGCGCAAAACGTCAAATGATGCCGCACTCGTGTCCGGCGCTTGCGACACGACGCGGTGCTTGCGCAAGGTCGCATCGGACAGGTGCACTGTCTCCAGATCGTCCCATGCCGCCGAAGACGCAGGCTGTGTGCCGGAGCGTGGTCTGACCGGTACGCTGTCCGACCGTTGGGACCGCGCCCGTGCCAAAGCGGCCTGAAGTTTTCCATACTATGTCCGCTCCATTGCAGCCGTCCCGCTGCGACGTCCTAAATCAATCCCAACCGGGCCAAAATCTTGTTTGCAATTATCTCAAGCGGCATGACCTCTGTGTGAACGTAATACAATCCGGCTGGCACCAGCGCGACAACCGCCAACATCGCCACCACTTTGAGGATCCGGCGCCGAATCCGCTCCGCCCGCGTGTCCAAATGTGGGACGACACCGATCGGGACGATGTTGAAGCGCGATTGCAGTTCGTTTGGGTGCCGGATTTTCTGGTTCAGAAGCTCGAACAGAACAAAGAGGCCAATGGCAAGCATCATACCGCCCCTACACCGGCGACCGCGATTTTCATGCGCGGCGGACCGGATGGCACTTGCGGCACGACAGCGCCCTCAATCAAACTGATGCGCTGGCCCTGGGCGTTGACCTCCACCCGTTCGGCCATGCGCGCCTGGTTCAGGTTGTTCACCGACGTGTTGTAACGCGTGCGAATGCTCTCCAGATCGCGCTCCAAACGCTCCAGCGTGATCGAGTTGGTCGCAGTTGCCGCCAAGGCGCGCGCCAGCTTCTCCAGCTCGGCATTGATGCGGACGATCTCAAGGTCGATTTCCTGAATGCGCTGGTCCATCTCGGTCAGTTGCAGGTCCAGGAACGACGGCTCGGAACTTTCGGCATCCGTTTCGTCCCTGGGCCCTGCCCCTGCAATGCTGCGTTCCAGCTGTTCGATCTGACCGACGATCTGGACCAAACGGGGATTTGTTTCAGAATAGATCGTGCGCGCCTCGGCCAGTTCCAGTTCCAGGTCTTGCAGGCGCCGTTCTTCGGGTGACAGTTCCCGACGCACGGTTGATCCAAGCCGCCCTGTCGCTTCAAACACCGCAATCATCTCGCTGCGATTGCTCACTATCGACGCGCGGTCTTGCTCAAGCCGACTTAGCCGCTCCTGCAAGGTGGATTGGCGGTCTTGCCGATACAGAAGGTCTTCGGGCAGGGCGTCCACATTTGCATTCTTGAACGCGATGATCCGATTGGATTGCGCATCAATTTCATCCGCCAGCCGGTCAGTTTCCTGCGCAAAAAAGGATACGGTGTTTTCAACCCGTTCCCGGCGGAAGAAGCTGTTGGCCTCCAGCACCAGCGTCACGTAATCGTTGACAACCTCGGCCGCGACCGACCCGCGCGAGGCGCTGAACGAAATCGACATCAGCGTCGCCTGGTTGTTCCCGCTGGACCGGCGGATGCTGGTGCTTTCACGCATGGCCTCGACAATTCTGTCCGGCGTCATCGCGTCGATATCTTCGAAAACCTCGTATTTCTGCGCAATATCAAGCAGGTTGGCCCGCGTCAGCAATTGCTCTTCAATCACCTGCAACTGTTCGCCGGCTTCCGTCTCCACAACATTACGGCCCAGTTCGATCGTGATCTTGGGCGCTTCGACCTGAAGGCGCGCCATGGACGAATAGACCGGCGGCAATTTGAACGCGGCAAAAACCGCCAACCCCGAACATACCAGAACGATCAGCATCATCAGCGGCATTCGGCGCAACAGCAGCATCCAGTAAAAACGCAGCGGCAGGGTCATTCGGCCGCCTCCCCGGTGCGCGGCCCAGGCATCGGAACCGCATATCGGTTGGACAGAAACAAGGGCCGGATCGGTGCGGTCAGGATCACGCCGTCCGCCAGCAATTCTTCGATCAACGTTGCATCAACCACGGTCTTGTCGGCACTCACGGCGTAGACAAGCGCAAGGTCGCAGATCTTGTTGATCTCGCGGGGGATACCGCCACTGATCTGATGGATCAGCGTCATGGCGTCTTCGGTGAACTCTTCGCCGCTGCCCCCGACATGCTGCAAGCGCGACGCAATGTAGGCGCGGCTTGTGCACCGGTCCATCGGGTCAAGGTGATAACTGACGGACACCCGTTGCGCGAACTGGCGCAATTCGGGCTGCGAAATCATCTCGCGCAGCTCCGGTTGGCCGAGCAGAACAAGCTGCAACAGCTCATCCTTGCCTGAATTGACATTGGTGAGCATCCGCAGCTCTTCCAGCGTTTCCGATGACAGGTTCTGTGCCTCGTCAATGATCAGCAACACCGAATGGCCCGCCGCATATTGCCCGATGACGAAATCCACGAATTGCTGGTGCAGGGCCACATAGTCAGCCGTCGGGTCGGCCTGCTGGTCAAAGGCATTCAGCACCCACCGCAACAGCTCGCCCCGTCCCCCCTGCGCATTCGAAATCAGCCCGACAACGACCTCACCATTGATCTGCGCAATCAGCGCCTGCAGCAGCGTGGTTTTACCCGCGCCCACTTCGCCGGTCAGCACGGTGATGGGCGCCTGCGTGATCAACCCGTATTCCAGAACGGAAAAGGCGCGCGTATGCCCTTTGGACCAGTAAATAAAATCCGGATCCGGCAGAAGCGCGAAGGGGCGTTCCCGGAACTGGAAATGCTGTAGATAAAGGTCCGTTTTCAAGGAACTATCCGAATGCTCTGAACTAAACTGTCTTTTGTATTCTGCTCTTACAGGCTTGGCGACTGTATCACCTAACATCATTTTGCGACAAGGTTTATCGCAGCCACAAAACCGTGCGCAGCACCCGGATTGTTGCCCGAATTGCACCGCTGACCGCCCCATTTCAATCTGGCGTGGCATTCCCGCGCGCCGCAGATTTGATCCCGCATCGAAACCGACCTGAATCACGGCACCTCGGCACCGCACCAAATCGCGCGATCAGATCAGATCCCAAGAGCCACAGGCAAGCGCATATCGCATCCCGCGCCCCGTCCACGATGGTCGCACGCCGCCCTGCCCTTGGCAGACCGACCATAATCGCCCTAAACTGTCTGCGTGCGGAAATGGAACACCCGCATATTGCAAAAATTGTGCAATAAGCCCTTTTGAAAACCGTTTGAACCACACAAAAAACAGAATTTTGAATACGATGGTCTCGATGCAGCATGACGTAAACCGCGGACGCCAGAAATGATACCTCCAGTCTTTGCGCTGCTCAGCTGGCCGGTCGTGGTCAGCCTGATCTGCCGTGGACGCGGCCTGCAAATCACCATCCTGGTGACGATCCTGGGCGGCTATCTGTTCCTACCGGAACTTCATGCCATCGACCTGCCCGCCCTTTACGAACTCAACAAGGTATCAATCCCCGCCTACACCGCTCTGGTCATTGCCATTGTTGCGATCTCGCGGACGTCGAATGCAGGACGCGGGGGAATCGCGGCCCCGGACCCCGGCACATCGCAGTGGCTGGACGGCTGGATCCCCCGCATGCGCCTGCCCTTGCTCTTGATCGGTCTGACGATGATCGGCGCGGTCATGACGGTGGTGACAAACCGCGACCCGATCATCGAACTCGACATCTACAATTGGCCCAGGGGCATCGTGGGCGAGGACGTATTCATCACGGGCCTGCGCATGCAGGACGCGGGCGCCAGCATCCTTGTCGTCATCGTCTCCCTGATCCCGATGCTGCTGGCGCGCAAATTCTTCGCACATCCCGAAGGTCAAAAGCTGCTCCTCGCGGGCTTCTGCATCGGCGGGCTGATCTACGTCCCGCTCGCGATCTTCGAGGCGCGGATGTCTCCGCAACTCAACCAGTGGATTTACGGGTTCTTCGCACATCTGTGGTCGCAGCACGTGCGCGGCGACGGGTTTCGGCCCATCGTCTTTCTCAGCCACGGGCTGATGGTGGCCCTCTTCATGTCGACGGCACTGATCATCTCGACCGGTCTGGCACGGGTGCACACGGGACGCATGCGCACACGCTTCCTCGTGGCGGCGGGCGTCCTCGTGGTGGGACTGCTGATTACCAAATCCCTGGGCGCTCTGGTGATTGCCCTGTTTCTGTGCCCCATCCTCCTCTTTGCGCCGCGCTGGGTTCTCCTGTTGATCACGGCCTCGGTCGTCAGCATCGCCCTGCTCTACCCGATTGTCCGCGGCACGTCGCTCATCCCGGTCGAAACGGTCGTCCAACTGGCCGCCCAGGTGAACCCAGATCGCGCCGCCTCCTTACTCTATCGCCTGAATTTCGAGGAACAGCTGCTGGCCCGCGCGCAAGAACGCCCGCTCTTCGGCTGGGGCAGCTGGGGGCGCGATCTCTATCTCGGCAATGGCGAATTTGCCGTGCCCGACGGGGAATGGACCCTCGTGCTCAGCCGCTCGGGCTGGTTCGGCTTCATCGGGCGCTTCGGGCTCATGTTCATACCGGTCATCCTCCTGCTGTGGCGCTGGCGTCGGGATGGCATCGGCATGGAAACTGCCGTGATCGCCACCGCGCTGACAGCTGCGGCCATCGACTTGATCCCCAATTCGGGCATGACACCGGACAAGTGGCTGTTGGCCGGTGCGCTTTGGGCCGGCTTGAACTGGGCCGGGTCACGGCCACCGCCAACGAAGAGGTACCCGACCCCCCTGCCCTGCGTCTGCGCCCCGGTTACGCGCGCCCCGTCGCGCCGGTCGCCGTCACCCGCGATGCCACGTCCGGCGCCCCGAACGACCACGACCGCGCAGCAGGTCCTCGCTACACCAGGCAGTCACAGCGCATCGCGCGTGGCCGCAAGGCCCCGGACGCAAAGCTTTACAGAAGGTAACATGTCGCTCGGTGTCATCATCATCGGTCGCAACGAAGGCGACCGCCTTGTTCGCGGCCTCGCGTCGGTTCAGACAGCGGCCCGAATCATCTATGTCGACAGTGGCTCAACCGACGGCTCGCAAGAGGCCGCGCAACGGGCAGGCGCAGAGGTGGTCGCCCTCGACATGTCGCAGCCCTTCACCGCCGCGCGCGCCCGCAATGCGGGACTTGAACAGATGCGGGTCCACGGTAAGACGCCCGAGTTTGTCCAGTTCATGGACGGGATTGCGAACTCAGGTCAGGCTGGTTTGAAACCGCGCGCGCCTTTCTGATCGACCACCCGGATGTGGGTGTCGTCTTCGGACGGCGCCGCGAACGCTTCCCCGATGCCACGATCTACAATCGGCTCTGCGATTGGGAATGGGACGTTCCCTTGGGCGAGGCGCGCGCCTGCGGTGGCGACGCTCTGATGCGCATGACCGCATTACAGGCCATCGGCGGCTACAACCCGACGCTGATCGCGGGGGAAGAGCCCGAGATGTGCGTACGGATGCGGGCCGCCAGCTGGAAGGTTTGGCGGCTCGACGCCGAAATGACGTGGCATGACGCGGCCATGACCCGGTTTGGCCAGTTCTGGTCGCGGGCGCGCCGCGCCGGTCATGCCTGGGCCGAAGGGGCGTCAATGCACGGCGCCCCACCGGAACGGCATTGTGTCACCGACGTGCGCCGCGTCCTGATCTGGGGGCTCGCCGCGCCCGCGGCAATCATTGCCCTCGCGCTGCTGCTTGGCCCTTGGCATTGGCCCTCTTCGCGGTTTACCCGCTGCGGGCGGTGCGCATGGCCCGACGTAGCGGCGGGGGGCGCACCGATTGGGAACGGGCCGGGCTGATCGTGCTGGGCCAGTTTGCCGAAGCCATCGGTGCGCTTGAATTCTATCTGCGCCGA
The DNA here is from genome assembly GCF_001969365.1 of Tateyamaria omphalii. NCBI lineage: Bacteria > Pseudomonadati > Pseudomonadota > Alphaproteobacteria > Rhodobacterales > Roseobacteraceae > Tateyamaria > Tateyamaria omphalii. Next base: position 11,542 of record NZ_CP019318.1, read on the forward strand.
CTGGCGGGTCGCCCGCGCGGATTGATTGAATACAAGTAGCGCACGGCGCGCGCCCCTGCCCTGTCAGGCAAAGACCAGCGCGCGCATGGCTCCAAACTCCGTCTCAACGGCAGACCGCAATTGCTGCGCCAAATGCGTCTCTATGTAACGCTCCACGAACCGGCTCGGCGCCTTCAGCGTCAGCGTCCCGTCCACGAAACCTTCGAACTCCAGCCGGTCAAACCACGCCGCGAAAACGGCCGTGTCCGTGTGTGCCAGATCCTCCCGCACCCGGTCCCATGGTGCTTGCCCATCCGCCTCTGCCGGACCAACCCTTGCGTTCACATAGTCCTGAAGCGAGATGACTTTCACCGCCGTGTTGCCAACCCGTTCCCGCATCCGCTGCTCGAAATCCGGCCCGATCAACGCCCAACCCGGCTCAGACAGCTCAAGGATGCGCGCGATGTTCAATCGGTACGCGGCCACCCTGCCCCGCACGCCAGGACGTGTGCAGACAAGGATCTCCAGCCCGGTGAGCCGCTTGATCTCGCGCTTTACTGTGCGTTCGTTGACCGACCACATCCGCGCCATCTCTCGCTGGCCAACACACAGTTCGTCCCGCTTCCAGTTGTAGCGTGCGGTCAGCAGGCTTATCAGTCGGGTCATGGATGTCATCGTGACACCCGGACTGGCCAGACCGACCACCGACAACCCGGCCAGCAGGTCGTACTTGAAGGACGCCGCACCGGGACCGGTCAAGCGTGTTGCATTCTGCAAGGGGGCGCTTGTCATGCTGCTCTCTGCCTCTGTGTTCGTCCTCTTTGGGACGATTCGAACTCTGCAATGATTAGCGCTGAATTCCCGTTTTCTGTCAAGCCAGATGGAAAAGCGGGATTTTGTGTCGTGGCTTTCAAAAATGATTTAGAAAAAGGTTCTAATGGTATTGGGTGACATCTAATGACACCTAATCAGCGGCCCGGTGTCACCTAAATGTAGGTTTCAGGCTCGCAATGACACCATAATACGGTGTTCAGCCACGAAAATTGATGCATGTCCGTCTACGAAGGCCCGCTCAGGCTCTAAGCCACGCGTTTTTTGTTTTGCGGTATTTGGAAAATCGCGTTATTCCGAAAACCGAGCAGAACAACGCGAGGTCCACCGTGCCAAACCACTCCGATCTGTTGCGCATGAACGAGCGCAGCCTTGCCCAGCAAGCCGCCGTGCGCAAGGCGACCTTCTCTCCGGGCGAGGTGAAAACGCTGCGCACCTTCTCGATCTGGGAAATCAGCCAGTTCATGTTGGACGTCCCCGCAGACACCCTGCGCAAGAAGCTGTCGGACGACCCCTCCCTGCCCCAGGGCGAAACACAGGATGACGGGCGCCAGCGCTGGTTCTCGCTCGAGGACATCAACGAACTCCGCCGCCGCCTGCGCTTCCGCGGCCGGTCACTCTTGCCCGCGCGCCCGGCGGGACGTGCGATGCGCGTCGCGGTGTCAAATTTCAAGGGCGGCGTTGGCAAGACGGTTGTGGCCCAACACCTTGCGCATGCGGCAGCACTCGACGGCTACCGTGTACTTCTGGTCGATTTTGACCCACAGGCGACACTGACCCACTCGATGGGCCTGACGGATGTGCGCGAATGGAACACCGTCTGGGGCGTGATGTGCCGCGATCTGTGCAAGGAAGCGGACCGCATCATGGCGGGCTACGATGATCCGGACGACTGCCCCTTCCCTGCGTCCGAGGAGCTGCCGCAGGATGTGCAGTCCATCGGCGCGCAGCGGGTTCAGGACTTTATCCAGCCGACGTGCTGGTCAACCATCGACATTATCCCGTCCTGTGCCAACGCAGCTTTTGTCGAGTTCGCCTCGGCCCAGTACCGCGCGTTGCACAAGGCGTGGAGCTTCTTTGGCTGTGTCGCCCGCTACCTCGATGAGCTTCCCGACGATCAGTATGACATAATCCTCTTCGACTGCCCGCCGGCCATTGGATACCAGTCTCTAAATGCGGCTTTTGCAGCAGATATCCTCTACATCCCGTCCGGTCCCGGCTATTGGGAATATGACAGCACCACCAGCTATCTGGGGCAACTTGGCGATGCCATGGCCGACATCTCCGAAGGATTTGCGGCCCACGCAACGGACGCTGGGATAACCTTGCCGAAAGAGTTTGCTGACATCCGGATGCTCATGACCCGGTTCGAAGCGACAAACCCTTTGCACATCGCGATGATGGATGCGTTTCGCAACGTGTTCGGATCAAGCGTCTGTCAGCACGCCATCGAAATGACGCGGGCGGTCGAGCAGTCGGGCCGGTTTCAGATGTCAGTCTACGAGCAGGACTATCGGCAGATGACACGCGAGACCTGGAAGCGGGCGCGGCAGAGTTTTGACCGCGCTTACGGGGAGTTCCTGGGCACCGTGCTGACGGCATGGCCCGGGACATGCAGCACGCGGGAGGCGGCAGAATGAGCGGCACGAACAAATTCGGCTTTGCGCCCGTCGATACCGACACCTCTACACCCAAGCGCACGCGCACGCCGGGCCCCATGGGCGCGGCGGTGCGTGACACCGCGGAGACGCTGGCGGATACGACCGAAGCCAAGGTCGAGCAGCGCCGCCGCAACGCCGAGGACGCGCGCAAGTTTCGTGACGCGCAAGAAGGCGGCCTTCTGCTGGTGGAGTTACCCGTGGGTAACGTCCTGACCGACGACCTGCCGCGCGACCGGCTCGTGCTGGAGGAGGTCGCTGTGTCCGAAGAGATGGACGAGCTCAAAAGCTCGATCCGTGCGCGAGGTCAGAAGGAACCGATTGAGGTCTACGAGACTGCGCCGGGGCAATATCAGCTCAAGAAGGGTTGGCGGCGCCTGACGGCCTTGCGCCAGTTGCTGTCGGAAACGGGCGATGATCAGTTCGCGCAGGTGATCGCGCGGGTCGAGGCTGGTGACGGGGACCGGCTGCTGCGTTACGTGGATATGGTCGAAGAGAACGTCGTGCGCGAGGATTTGACCTTTGCCGAGATGGCGCAGGTCGCCATCACCGCGGCCCAGGATCCCAGCGTTCCCGAGACTGATCCGGCAGAGCTTGTGTCCAGGCTTTATGGCGCGTTGATCAAGACCAAGAGGTCTTACATCCGCAGCTTTGTTTTCCTGCTGACGGTCCTGGGCGATGATCTGAAATGGCCCAAGGCGGTCCCTCGGAACCTCGGCGTCAGCGTTGCGCGGGCCATCAAGTCAGAGCAACAGATCGTTCCCTTGCGGGCAGAGCTGAGCGCGTGCGGCAGCGCGGAGCATCAGACGCGTATTCTGACGGAGTTTCTGGCGGGTGACAAAAAGCCGGAGGAGGGGGCCGGGTCCAAGCCAGAACCACGACAGAAGCTGGAGTTCTTCGTCGGTAAGACAAAGGTGACGGCGCGCGATGGCGAGTTGCGGATTGTCAGCACCAGCGACTTTGCCAACACCTCTCGGCAGACGCTGGAAGAGGCGGTGAAGGCATTCGAAGGGGTGCTGAACGGCACGCCACGCATCCGGTAGGGTTACCCACGGGTAACCGTCTGCGGGTGGTCTGTGCGCAGCACACAGTCAGAAGCGATCTCAATATTATGTTAAATAATGCCAGGCAAGACTGCGCCCTGTCTTGTTCGGGGTCTGCGTCCAAACATGCTCAAGAAAACGACCAGCGGAGCCTGCGACCCATGACCAATCTTCGTGAGCGCGGTGTCTTGGGCCGCGCTTGAGGGTTCTGAAAGGGCAGGACAGGTGACCCGGTGCCCCCGCACTGCGTACTCAGACGTTCAAGGCGCCTGCGTGTTCGTCGCGTCGTCTTCTGGCCAGCGTGTCAAAAAGAGAACATAACGCACCAAAACCTGCACGGATGAAACAAAATTTCTTTGCCGTTCATGCTGATGACCCTAGGACAAGGGCACCGAGCACAAAATCCGACAGGAACAAAACCTGTGATGCGTATCGTTGTAACTCTATTTATCGCCATGGCCGTTTTGGTGAGTACGTTTTCGTATGCCGAGGCCCAAAGCAATTATCGCGTGCGCACCGGCGACACGCTGGAAATTCAGGTTCTCGAAGACCCAAGCCTGAACAGAGCGGTGCGCGTGCTGCCCGATGGTCGGTTCAGTTTTCCGTTTGCGGGCACACTCCGGGCCGCCGGTCTGACCATCCCGCAAATCGAACGCAACATCCGTGTGGGCATTGCCGACAACTTTGCCAACGAACCGAACGTGTTCGTTTTCGTGGTGCCGGAAGAGCGTGAAGAGCTGGACCCGGAAACCATCAACATCTACCTGCTGGGTGAATTCAACACGCCGGGGCTTGCCGAGATGCCGCCGGGCACAACCATTCTTCAAGCCCTTTCGATGGGCGGCGGGATGACGCGGTTCGCAGCGGTCAAACGCGTGCAACTGCGGCGCACCGATGAAAAAACGGGCCTGCAAACGGTTCGAAATATAAACTTTAGGGCCCTGTCAAACGGGGCGGCATTGAGCAACGATATAGTGCTGAAGGACGGGGATGTTATTCTTGTACCAGAAAGGCGCTTGTTCGAGTAAGAAGCGCGATCAGGCGGGTACGGGCGCGCCACTCTACTGGGTTAAACTGCTTGGGGCGGGCACTGTGTGTGTTTCGGCCCTTGCGCTGACTGGACAGGCACAAGAAGTGCCGGAAGGGGCGCAGCGGATAACGCTGGACGTGCGCACAGGGCTTGAATGGTCTGACAACCCTGACCTTGTCGTTGACGGTGACAGTCGTTTCGTCAGCCGTACCCGGCTGGACTTTGCGCTCGAGCGGCGCACCGACATTGACCGTCTGACTTTTGGAGCCGCGGGGGACGTGGTTCTCGGGGAAGACACGGATGACGTTGTTGAGAACCCGGAGTTCAGGCTGCGATGGGATCGGGATGTGGGTCGCTCGCGCCTTGGCGCGGGCCTGACATATGAAAGCATCGAATTGGACAGCACGGGGTTTGCGGACGGGGTCAGCGCAGACAGCGTCGATTTCAGCACCTTTGACGGTGGAACGCGGCGCCTTGCCGGGATTGACGTTGATGGCGCATGGGGCGTTGGTGGCCCACTTGGCGCGACGTACAGCCTGTCGCAAGACCGCATTACATATGACGGAACCGATGACCCCACTTTGCTGGATGCGGATTCGCGGGATTTTCGGTTTGCCCTTACCGGCGCGCTGGATCGCACGACGACACTGGGGCTGATCGGGTCGTATTCCGAGTTTGATGAAGATGGCGCAGGCGCGCTGGACACACGGTCCGTGCGGCTTGGCGGTGAGTTGCGGTCAGAGATCACGCAGACGATGACCGGGCGGTTTGCTCTTGGCTGGCAGGAAGCCGAGGAAACGGGCGCAGACACGACGCAGTCGGAGGGCGTGTTTGTCGACGGTGAGCTGACCTGGGCGCTGCCCAACGGAACCGCAGGCATTGTTTGGGACAGTCCCATCGAAGTGGACCGGCGGCGCACAACCGTTCGGTTCCAACGCAGTCTTGAACTGCCGCGTGGCGGCTTGGGGTATTCGATCGGCGCCTCGCGCGCGGCCGGGTTGGGCACCCGACCACTTGTAGGCTTGAATTGGGAATACGAGATGCCGCGCGCCAGATTTGTCGCCGACTTGTCCCAGACGCCCGCGACGACCCGCGACAATGTCCAAACCATCAACTCTGTGCTGAGCCTGAACTTTAACCAGCAGCTGACATCACGCGGCAACCTGGATGTGCTGTTTACCGTGCGGGATGGAAATGAAGACGGGGAAGGCGCCGTCGATAACCGGCGCGTCGGGCTGGATGTGACGTACCGCCATGATCTGGCTCAGGATTGGGATCTGGTGGGGCAGTTTTCCTCTGTGCATGTGTCGGAGGATGATGCTGAAGATCGCAGTTCCAATACGATTTTCATCGGGTTGGAGAAGCGCTTTGGCTGGAACTAGCGCCATCGCTGCGGCTGGTGAACGGCGATGGTTGTCTGACCGCGGCACCACGGTCAGCGATAGGATTGGGAATTGGGGGCAGGGGGCTGACGTTACCTGTGCAGCAGGCCCGCTTTGCCCGGATGGTTTTGCCGCGCGATCATGGCCAGGGAAATCGCCCCGAATCTCTCAACGGCGGATATTGGAGCATCCTTGAGCGGATGTGCGCGCATTACGGTCTGTGCGATTCGATTCAGGTTGCCGTCAGGCAGCGGGGTCACACCCCCAGCGGGAATAAATTCAATTAAGAGTAGTATATTGTGATTTCAAGTTGATGTTAGCGTCTTTCAATGGCGGATAAAGCGACCGTTTCAACCTGCGGTCGGTTTACAAGGTTGATTTGAATGAACAAAGTGCGTTAACGAAATGGTAAGCAAGTTTTCGCCGATCTCATGTGACGCAAATCCAGTGCTTTTGATGGTGCAATGTTTAACGCGGTACGGATAAAAAAATGACTTTTTACAACTCCTTTCGATCAGCATCTGTGGCTGCTGTCCTGACAGCAACCGCTGGCGTGGCAGGTGCCACGACGATCAACTTTGATACATACGAATCCTACAATCGCGGATCGAACAGCTACACGAGCACGGACGGCCAGGTGTCGGTCGGCGTCGATGGCGTGCAAGTGTCGAGCGACGGCACGATTGTGAACACCAGGAACTTCTGGACAGCCAGCTGGGAAGGCCCGGACAATAGCGGTGGCCTTGGCGTGTATGATTGCCGCCTTGCGAACCTGTGCCTCGACAACACGAAGATTGACGGCAGCGGTCCTGACGAGTTTGCGCTGATTGATTTCGGCAACCTGATCGTTGAAATCACATCGGTCACATTCTCGTATTGGGACAGCACCGATACGTTCGCTTTCGGCGTATACGAGGACACGAACCTGCCAGCCGGGGCCTTGATCTATGAACAAGACCTGAGTGACGGCAACGAAAACCCGTACACGTTCAATTTTGCGCCTGGTCAGATTGTCGGATCCATCATCGGATTTGGCGCTGATAGCTGGCGTGACAGTTTCCGCCTGAACAGCATTTCGTTCGACATTGTGTCGGCCGTTCCGCTGCCCGCAGGTGGTCTGCTGCTTTTGACCGGTCTGGGCGGGCTTGCTGTGATGCGTCGCCGCAAGAAGGCTGGCCCGGTTGTGGCTTCGGCCGCTGCATAAGGCCAATTGATTACGAAACCCCGCGGGTATGCTCGCGGGGCCAAGTTGAAGACGAGTGAAGGTGCCGCGTTTTTTGAAAGCGGTGTAGTTAAATATACTAAAGCAAATTTTTTAGTCCCTCAGGGACACCGATAATTGTCAATGACTTCGACCGGGATCGGCCTAAGCGCCACAGCCGGTTGTTCTACAGTACATGGCCTTTCGACTGCTCATATAACGGTGGTCGGAAGGTCGACGTTTAAGGCGCGGCGGCGCGGAATTAATTCTGCGCAATTGTGTCGAGGCGAATTGAAAACCCGATTCTCGGGACCTGAAAGTATTGTTCTAATTAAGGAATTTCTATGACAACGATGATTCGGATGTTGTGACACCGGCGCATCAAATGATTAAGGAAAGGTATTCCTTACTTCCCGAAAGGAGAGAATTCGGGCACTCATAAGTTGAAGTAAACGAAGTGGAAACAATCCTTTTCTTCAAATTTGAGTAAATTGAGCAATATCACGCTGATTTCTTCTTTGGGGGGTAGTTAAGAAATGGTAAAGATACGTTGAAGGGGCGCTGACAGGCGCAGGAATAACGCGGATGGTAATTAATTTTTTTGCGCGCCAGGTTACTGCTAACTTGGCGGGGGTATTCTTATGACAATTCAACCCGTTAATTTCGACGGACAGCTGGCTGTCTTGCAGGCCGGTCATCATGATGATCGTCTCGACAGCTTCTATCACAAGTACGCAAAGCGGTGCCTGGACCTTGTGCTGGTGATCGCGTCGGCGCCTATCGTGCTGCCGGTGATGCTGCTGATGGTTCTGATGGTCTACCTGGACGGTGGTAAGCCGATCTATTCCCAGATGCGCCTGGGCCGCAACGGCCGTGCATTTCGCATCTGGAAGATCCGCACGATGACTGTCGATGCCGACGCGCGTCTGAAGGATTACCTTGCTGCGAACCCGAAGGCCCGCGCGGAGTGGGATGCGACGCAAAAGCTCAAGAATGACCCGCGCATCACGAAAACCGGTTGGTTCCTGCGCAAATCCTCGATGGACGAGCTGCCGCAGCTGCTGAACGTGTTGACCGGTTCGATGTCGTTGATTGGACCGCGGCCGATGATGGTGTCGCAAAAGATGCAGTATCCCGGCACTGCCTATTACAAGCTGCGTCCCGGCATCACGGGTCCGTGGCAAGTGTCGGATCGCAACAACTGCAACTTTGCCGACCGTGTTCATTTCGATGATCAATACGCGCGTACGGTGTCGCTGCAAACGGATGTGAACCTGCTGGTTAAGACCGTGTCGGTCGTACTGAAAGCCACCGGGTACTAGGACGTGGGATCATTGTCGGTGAAACGTCTGACTTTCGGGCGACGGGAATGGCCCTGTTTCAATTGAACTGTCCACAAACTATGAAGTCAGGGTCGGCGCGGTAACGTGCCGGCGCTTTTGTGTGAGTACGGATGTAATATGTTAAAATATGTGCGCAAACTCGGGATGGCCATTGGTTTGAGCCTGGTTCTTGTGGCCTGCCAATCAGTCGAGGAGAAAGCCGAGAAGTACCTGGCCTCCGCAATGGAATTGATCGGGGCCGGTGATACCGACCGCGCCGTGATCGAATTGCGCAACGTGTTCGCGTTGGTGCCCAATCATATCAAGGCGCGCGAGACCCTGGCGGAATTGATGCTGGACCAGAATGACGAGGCTGCCGCCTACGGTCATTACCTGCGCCTTGTTGAGCAGGTGCCAGACCACCTGGAAGGTCGTACCGTCTTGGCGGAAATCGCGTTTGAAGCGCGCAATTGGGAAGAGTTTGTGCGTCACGGCGAGGAAGCGGTCGCGCTGGCACCCGACCATCCGCGCAGCCAGATCATCGACCTTGCCCTGCGGTATCAGCAAAGCATTGAAGATCGGACGGGCCGGTGCGCGATGCCTTGCGTGACCGGGCCAGTCTGCTTGCCGCCGATACGCCGGACAGCGGTGTGTTGCAGCAGGTGCTGTTTGACGCGCATATGCGGGACCGGAGGTTTGACAAGGCGCTAGAGCAGTTGGACCACGTCATTGCCCGGCAGCCGGACAATCGCAGCCTGTATCGCAAGCGTCTGGACCTGCTGACCCAACTTCAGGATTTTGTTGCGGTCGAGGCAGGGTTGAAAGACATGATCGCCCGCTTCGCCGACGATGAGCGCCCGAAGGAGCACTTGATCCGCTTTTACCTGTCCCGCAATGAGGTCGACAAAGCCGAGGCTTTTTTCCGCAGCATTGCTGACCCGTCCGATCCAAACCCGCGGTTTTTCCTTGGGCTGGTGCAGTTTCTGGCCGAGACGCGGGGCAAGGATGCTGCCCGCGCCGAGTTGATGGCGGGCGTTGAGGTTGCACCCGACCCGGAGCAGTTGCGCATGCGCCTGGCGATTATGGACTTTGAAGCCGGTGAACAGGAGAAAGCCGTCTCAGATCTTCGCGTCCTTTTGGACGGGGATGTCCCGAGCGACGCGCAAGACGCGATCCGGGTGACCCTGGCCCAGATGCTGTTGGGATTGGGCGACGTCGCTGGCGCGCAAGGCTTGGTGGACGATGTCCTGGCGTCGGATGACATGAATATCGAGGCCCTCAAGATGCGGGCGGACTGGATGATCGCGGGCGACGATACGGACAGCGCGATTGCCATGTTGCGGCTGGTGTTGGACCATGCCCCCGGTGACATCACGGCCATGAACCTGATGTCTGACGCATATGCTCGGGCGGGCAATCACAGCCTGTCCCGGGATTTCATGGCGCTTGCCGTTGATGCGTCGGACAATGCGCCGGGCCCATCATTGCGGTATGCGCGGGTTCTGGCCGCCGACGAACGATACCTGGCTGCGGAAGAGGTGGTGATTGCCGCCTTGCGTCGTGACCGGCGGAATGCCGACATTCTGGTTCTGCTGGGCGAGATCTACCTTGCGTCCGAAGACTATTCGCGCGCCGATCAGGTGATTGCGCGGTTGCGGAGCATCGGAACGGACCGGACGTTGATCGTTGCAGACGCGCTCGAAGCCCGGTTACTGGGCAGTCGCGAGGGGGTCGAGCAGGCCCTTGGGTTTCTTGAAGAGCTGGCGGCGCGCGAAGATGCAGGTGTGACCACGCAAATCACCCTGTTGCGCGCCCGCCTCAGCTCGGGCCAGACGGCCCGCGCGTTGCAGCAGGCCGAGGCACTGGTTGCTGAAAACCCCGACAACGCGTCGCTCAGGTTCATTCTGGCCGCGTCTCATGCTGCGTCCGGCGCGCCGGGCGTGGCCGAAATGGTGCTGGCTGGTCTGTTGGAGGAAGACCCAAACCGCATGCGTGTGTGGGCGCAGCTTTACCGGATGCAGCGCATTCAGGGCAAAAACGCAAAGGCCACGCAGACCCTGCTGGACGGGCTTGCCATTGATCCGGACGATCGGACACTGCTTTGGGCGCAGGCCGTGGAGTTTGAACGCGCGGGCGATATCGAAGGGGCCATTGCCAATTACGAACGCCTTTACGATGCCGATTCCGGCGACCTTATCGCGGCCAACAATCTGGGCAGCCTTCTAGCAAGTTACCGGGATGACGACGCGTCGATCGAGCGTGCGTGGACCGTCGCGCGCCGGTTGCGCGAGACGGACGAGCCGACGTTTCAGGATACGTACGGCTATGTTGCCTTTCGTCGTGGTGCGTTCGAGGAGGCGCTGACCTACCTTGAGCCTGCGGCCGCGGCCCTGAGCGATGATCCCATCGTGCAGTTTCACCTGGGCCGGGTCTATGGCGCGTTGGATCGGCGGGAGCAGGCGATTGCGCAGTACAACCGCGCGCTTGAGATCGCCGGTGAAAACGACACGCGCCCCGAGTTCGAAACCGCCCGATCCGAGATTGCGCGTATCCAGGGATTGCCTGCGCTGGTCGAAAACTGACCCGTTTGCGCAGCGTGTGTGGGGCAGGGGGGATTTAAGTTTCGGCGCGTTGGCTGCGCAACTGCGCCATGGCCGACACCAGTGGCATGGCCCTGACGCCGCCCTGTCCCGGCACCTCTCGTGCGTCGGCATAGACCAAAATCCGTTCCGCGACGCCCAGTTCGTCCGCCGCGATGTGAAAGCCGCGCGTTACCTTGGGGCTGGTCGTGCGTTTGATTTCGATGGCCCAGAGCGCGCCGCTGGGAAGGGTCAGGATCAGATCAATTTCCGCGCCTGCCGAGGACCGGTAGAAGTTCGCCTCTGTCCCGCGCGGCGCGGCGGCGATCAGGTTCTCGATGCAGAACCCCTCCCATGAGCCGCCGACGACCGGATGACCCAAGAGCGTTTCGGTCCGGTCGATGCCCAACAGGGCATGTGTCAGGCCCGCGTCGCGGATATAGACCTTGGGCGATTTGACCAGGCGCTTGCCTTCGTTCGAATGCCAGGGTGGCAGGCGGCGGACCAGCATCAGATCGACCAGAAGATCGAGGTAGCGGGCGACGCTTTGCCCGGACACACCCAGACCGGCCGCAAGTCGCGCCGCGTTCAAGAGCCCGCCCTGTTCATGGCGAGCATTGTCCAGAACCGGCGCAGGGTTTCCGACGGGATCCTCAGGCCGAAACTGGGGATGTCCCGTTCAAGGTAGGTGCGGATGAAATCCGTGCGCCATCCGAGGCTGATGGTGTTGTTTGCCGCCAGATAGCTGTCGGGAAATCCACCCCGTAGCCACAGGGTCGACAGGCTGTCGGCACCGGTTTCGTCGAGGGTGAAGGGTGTGAGTTCGTGATAGCTGACCCGACCCGCCAATGATTCCGCGCTTTGTTGCAGCAACGTGTTCGAAGCCGAGCCCAGCAGGAGGAACTGGCCGGTCCGGTGGCCCGCCCGTCTGCGTCGGTCGATCTGGCCGCGCAGTGCCCCGAAAAGCCCGGGCATCAATTGCACTTCGTCGATGATGACAAGCCGCCCCATCTGTTCATCGAGATATAGGTCCGGCTCCGCCAGAACCTGCCGATCCGCGGACCGCTCAAGATCCAGATAGACGGCATCCCGCGTGTCTGCGATGTCTTGCGCGAGGGTTGTTTTGCCCACCTGACGTGGGCCGAGCAAGACAACGCCAGCTTGCGAGGCTAGCGTGCGCTGTAGGGATGAGTGATGGAAGCGGTCGATCATACCTTGCATATGTGCCATATGGTGGAACATATGCAAGGTTAATCCTGCGCTTTTGCGGTGCTACGCAGCCTCACGCTGCCGCCCACCTGGCTGAGACGCGTGGGGCGCGATGTTACGAGCGCGTCAAAGACACTCGCAACCGTCAAATGGCGCGCTTGACCGCAAGAGCGGTGAAGGCCCGGTTTCTTACATCACGAAGAATTCGTCCTCGAACTGCGCATAGGGCTGTGTTTGGCTGTCTTCGCTTTCGAATGCGACTGCAACGGGCGCGCTGGGTGCGAAGACGAACGCATCCTCGCCGCCGCTGTCCACCTCGACCGCGTGGTGAGATCCTTCATCCCCTTCGCAGAAGATCGGCAGGAAGAATTCGGAATCGTCCGGCTGTTCCAGTCCAATCGTCTCGATCGAGACGCCTGATCCTCCGCCGAGGTTGAGCCAGACCTCGTCGCTTTGATAATCGACGGTCACTGTCGCGCTGCGCGCACCCACGCCGATCACCTCAAAGCTGCCGATCAGGCCGGTCACCTGGTCTGCCGTCATTAGCAGATACGCGCCATCGCTGATATAGGCCTGGGTCAAGTCGATGGTCAGGTGCAAATAGCCGAGGTCGATCTGGGACGTCACGTCGGGGTTGTCGCCGAAGGCGCCGGACCGGAATTCCGAAATGCGCCCCAGGCCGGTTTCGTCGCTGGCGATTGTCAGGCACGCGCCCGCATCAAAGCGGATTACACCGGTATCACCGGCGTCGCCGTCAAAACCCACCAGCGCATCGGCGCCTTCGATGAGCAGGCGGTAGTCGCTGCCGACCGCGAACAGCCCGCCATCGGCGCTCAGGATCGCTTGCCCGCTTTCAACCACCACGTCGACATTGCCGACAACCGCGCCGGTGTTGGCGAACCTGCCGCCGTCTTGCGTCACGCTGAGCGTGCCCGCGCCGTTGTAGCCGTGGATCCAGACCTGACCGGCATTCGTGATGTCGACCTGGCCGCCCAATGTGTCGGAGGTTGTCTGACCAATGACGTTGAGCCGCCCGTGCGAGACATCAAGCCGACCGCCGTCGCCAAAATCGAGGCCGAGGATGGTGTGCGTGCCGCCATAGGTCACGTGATTGCCGCCCAAATTCACAAGGTCATTCGCGACACTTCCGGCAATGTCGTTCGTGTCCCAGTTCATCCGGTTGTCCCAACGCACGCCGTCGCCCAGTTCATTGGGAACGAACTGCACTTCGCGCGGGTCTGTGCGAAGCACCTCGAGGATGCCGAAGGCTTGCTGGAAATAGGCATTGAGCACGTCGGCCTCAATCTCGGTCTGGCCGATCCACGCCACGAGGTCTTCCAAGTCCGCGTTTGGATCGTTCAGCATGATCTTGGCGAGGTTGTCCGCGGTGGTCTGGTCCAGCAGGTTCCGGTCCAGACCTTCGATGTTCTGGTTTTCGCCTTCTTCAATGCCGCGATCCACGTGCCACGTGCCATACCAGCGATAGACCATGGTGTCGTCGTAGTAGGGCGTGTGTTCGTGGATCAGACCGCCTTCGTTGATGGACCGCTCAGAGAGTTCCAGCGGGTCGTTCGGGTCGGCCAAGTGCGCGATGATGTTTCCGATCAGGGTCGTATCATTGCCGCCGTTGTAGATGCCCATGGCGTGATAGCCTTGGCCCTCTGCCACGCTGCGATAGCCTGCGGCCGTGATGACGTTGCCGGAAACGAGCGAGAAGTTTCCGATGGGGCCCTCGCCCCAATATTCGCCGCCACGAAAGATCAGGCCGCCGCCGCTGTCCATCAGCAGGTTGTCTTCGATGAACCCGCCGCTGCGCAGCTGTGCCGCCATCGACGCGGCCGAGGCCGAAATATTGTCGCGGAAGGTGAGGTCCAGCACGTCATGCTGGACGTAGATGCTGTGGGAATAGGTGCTGGGCGGTTGCGGACGGTCGCCGCGACCGTTGTAATCGTATCCTTCGTCCCAGCCAATGCCGGTGAACCGCGTCCCTTCGACCAGAAGCCCCTGAACGTCCGAGAAGTAGGAGCCCGAGAAGCGTTCGAGATGCGGGCTCCAGCTGCCGCCATAGCGCGGCGCGTCCGGGCCCGTGTCGAGCATGTTGGAGTCGCGCAGCGTGAAGCTGTCGGCGCCTTCGACCACGATCCAACCCATGTCCGTCGCGGTCACCGAGTCAACGATGATGTTGCCGCTGCCCTCGGTCGAGCCGCGGAACAACAATTCCTGGGTGATGTTCAGGTCATGGATAACGATGTTGGAGAAGGTTTCACCATTATACCCGGCGACCCAGTGGTTGTTTGCCAGGACCGGTTGTGCGCCATCCCCGTAAGAGGTGATCACGACCGGGTGCAGGGGGCTTTCGCCTTGGATACCCGCGGGCATAAGCCCGTTGTCGGCGATCTGGTCGTAGACATACCCGCTTTCGAGGCGCAGCCAATGCGAGCTGGGCGTCGCCTCTTCTCCGGTGGCGAAATTGCGTCCCGTCAATTCCTGCCACAGCAACATGCCGGCATCCTGAGCCAGCGCGTTGTTTTCATCCGAGCCGTATTCGGGGTTGTCGGCCAGCCATTCACCGGTGATCTGCCAGGTCTGAAGGCCCTCGCGCGCAGCGATATCCGCAATGGTCAGCGCGTCGGCAGAGGCTGACACATACACCTCACGGTGGTTTTGGCCGGTTTCGATAACCAGTTCACCCTGCGCGTCCGTTTCCAACATGTAGTGGTTGGAACCCGTGCCCCATCCACCTTCTTGCGAGGGAGGCGTGACGTCGATGTTAAAGGTTTGTTGCGACACGTTGCCGTTCTCATCCGTGACTTCAACCGTGAAGTCGAGCGGACCGGTATGGTCGGAATGCGTCATGACCAACGCAAGTGAATTGTCGGGGTTCACGGTCAGCGTGCCGAAGTCGGGGCGATCGACAATGTTGATCTCGCGTACGGTCGCAAAGTCTTCGATTTGCAGCGTGGTGGTGCGCGCGCCGGAAACCTGCGCGATTTCAGATGGATTCAGTGTGGTTGGCATTGGTACGTCTTCCGTTTGATCTTGTTCGGCGGCAGGCCACCGGCAATAGTTCTCTGGCGGCTGTCCCAGGGGTGGGAAGCCGTAGTTTTCTGTGCGCAAACGGGCGCGTACATGCCCTGCGCTTTACCTCACATCAATGGGTACAAACTCGATCACCTGCGTTAATTACTTATGAAACGTGCAGGAATTGGCCCATGTGTAAGGCCGTTTTATGGCAAGTGGGTGAACTGGCAAGCCGTCCAGTGAAAATACTGTGCCGTGTGGTAAAACTGCGCAGAAAGCCGCCAACAGAACTCAGGTAAGGCGCGAGTCTTTGCTTTGAAAAGACGGAAACGTATCCGTTTAGGTCTGCTAAGCGTATCTGCGCCGACGTCTCGGCGGCGAAACGCTTAGCTGTCCTGCTGCTCCAGCCAGGCTTGGACCATCAGAACGTTCCACAGTTGCGGGCCCCAGTTGAATCGCTCGGACAGGTGTTGTTGCCAAAGCTTTGTGATGACATCCGCGTCGAAATACCCTTCGCGTCGCAGGCGTGTCGGGTCCAGCAGGGCGGCGGCCCAGTCCTTGAGACTGCCGCGCAGCCATAGCCCGATGGGCACTTCGAACCCCATTTTGGGCCGTTCGATCAGGTCCTTGGGCACGTGGCGGTAGAGAACCTGCCTCAATGCCCATTTCGTCGTGTCACCGCGCAGCTTTTGGTCTTCGGGCAGGCCAAGCGCAAATTCCACCACGCGGTGATCGAGAAGGGGCGCGCGGCTTTCCAGAGCGACCGCCATGGTGGCGCGGTCCACTTTGGCCAGAATGTCGTCGACCATGTAGGTCAGCATATCCAGCTGCAACATGCGTTCAATATCACTGAGGGACCCCTGCGGCGGCGGGTGTTCTGCCAACAGGGACGGGGGGTGCGATGCGCCCGGCACGGCCGCTTCGGGGAAGCGCCAGACCGATACCATCGCGCGGTGCAGGGTTTCGAGGTCGGGCTGTCGTGCGTAGTTGGCAAGGCGGTGCAGGCGTTGGCCGATGGTTCCTTGCCCTGCGGGTAGGGATCAGACCCTCTAGGGCTGCGGTCAAAGTGCCAGCGGGGATCGCGCGGAGGGCCTGCGCCCCCAGATTGCGCAGGGGTTGGGGTATGGATTTCAGCCGCGCCCGCAGCTTTCCGGCGTGGGCGTACCGCCCATAGCCGCAGAACAGTTCATCCCCGCCATCGCCGGACAGCGAGACGGTCACATGCTCGCGCGCCAGTTTCGAGACGAGGTAGGTGGGGATTTGCGAGCTGTCGGCGAAGGGTTCGTCATACATCGTGGGCAACAGCGGCACGACGTCACGCAATTCCTTGTCCGTGACGTAGAGATCGGTGTGATGGGTGCCCAGATGATCGGCGACTGACCGCGCGAATTCGGCCTCGTTGTAGCGCGCCTCGTGAAAGCCGATGGAAAAGGTGTGGACCGGCCTGTCGGACAGCTTTTGCATGATGCCCACGATGGTCGAGCTGTCGATCCCGCCTGACAGAAAAGCACCCAGTGGCACGTCCGACATCATTTGTTGGCCGATCGCGTCGGTCAGCAGCGCCTCAAGCTCGTCCACGACCTGGTCGTCGCTGCGGCGTGCGGGCTTGGCTGCGGCGGCAATCTCTGCGCCGTTCCAGTAGAATTCGGTGTGGACCATGCCCGTCGCCGCCTGAACGGTCACCATCTCGCCGGGCCGCACCTTGCCGATCCCGCGATAGATCGAGCGGTTTTCGCCCACGTTGCCGTGGCGGAGCGCTTCGACGATGCTGTCCCGCGCGATCTCTCCCTCGAACGAGGGGTGGGTGCGCAGCGCCTTGAGTTCTGATCCGAAGAGCAGGGCGCGCGCATCGCCGGTGCCCTGCCAGCCGTAATAGAGCGGCTTTTCCCCCATGCGGTCGCGGATCAGATACAGTGTTCGGGTTTCGCGATCCCAGAGCGAAATTGCGAACATGCCGATGGTCCGCTCAAGCGTCTCGCGCAGGCCCCAGGTATCAATTCCGGCCAGCAGAGTTTCGGTGTCCGAGGTGCCGCGCCATTGCGGAGCCTTGCCCGTCTCTTCGAGCGTGCGGCGCAGTATCTGATGGTTGTAGATCTCGCCATTGTAGCACAGCACCCAGCGGCCCGACGCCGATGTCATCGGCTGCGCGCCTGCGGGGCTGAGGTCAACGATGGCGAGGCGCAGGTGGCCGAGGGCCACGCCCACGTCTGCATCCGTCCACTGGTCCTTGCTGTCAGGTCCACGGTGGGCGATGGCCTGCATCATCGGCAATACCACCTCGTCCCGGGCGAGGCCGGGGGAGGTCGTGCATAGAAATCCGGTGATGCCGCACATGTCAGGAGGATCTCTTTATTGGGTCGGGGCGTATCTTGCCGTCATTTGTGCCGGCAAAAAGCGCCCCTATCCGGGCGGCTTCGTGGCGCACATCGAACTCTGCGCGGACTTTTTCGCGGCCGCGCGCGCCCATCTCTGCGCGTCTGTCCGCGTCTTCGGCCATGTCGTGGATGCGTGCCGTGAGGGCTTCGGCATCGCTGGCTGGCACGATAAAGCCGGACACGCCGTCCTCGACCAGTTCGCCTACACCGGCGAGTTGCGTGCAGATCACCGGTTTGCCTGCGGCAAGTGCTTCCATCAGAACGACGGGCAACCCTTCGGCAAAGGAGGGCAGGACAAGGGCGTCCGCCGCGGCCAGCGCGTCCGCCACACCTTGCTGGCTTTGAAATCCCAGGAACCGGACGGCGTCACCCAGAGGCGCGGCCATGGCTTCGAGATGGGCGCGGTCATCGCCGTCGCCGACCAGTGTCAACGTCAGGTCAGGTCGCGTGGCATGTGCGGCGGCAAAGGCATCCATCAGCACGCGCAGCCCCTTGATCGGGGTCAGGCGGCCCACGAACACCAGGTTTGTTCCGGTGTTTTCGGTCGTCTGCCGGGCCTCGTAACGCTCGGGATCACGCCGCAATGTATGATGTGCAGCTTGTCCCAATGTGCCGGGTCGGAAAAATACATGGCCTGCGACCGGCAAAAGTGGCTGATGCAGGCGACAAAGCTGGCTTGCGCCGTCTTTTCGCGCAGGGACCATGTGTGAGGTTCGTAGATTTCGGCGGGACCGTGCAGTGTGTAGCTGAACGGAATGCCGGACAGCGCAGAGGTCAGCATCGCCACGTTGGCAGGCGGGTCGGCGAAGTGGACATGCAGGTGCTGCACGCCTTGGCCGCGCAGATGCTGGGATAGGACGAGCCCTTCGAGGAAATAGGCGATTTGTTTCAGCATCCCTTTCACTCCGGGCGGTGCTGTGCGGGCGGCGAGGCCGATTGCCTTGAAAAAGCGGGCCGGTGCCGCCAGCGCAGAGCCAAGCGCCTGCAGCATCCGCACGGGGCTCTTGCCCGCTTCGATGATGTAGAAGGTGCTGTCGTGCGCGGCGTGCTCTTCGGGTCCGATCAGGTGCGTTGCCGCAGGCCGCCGGACAGAGCATGTCACAATCTCAAACCCCAGTTCGCGCAACGCAGTGACTTCGCGCAGAATAAACGTGTGGGATGCAGCCGGAAAAAGCGATGTCAGATAGGCCACGCGCGGCAATTCGGACATTTACGTCAACTTCCTTAATCAAACAGATGTGTTATGGCGAAAGCGTGGTGTTGAGTAAACCTCAGCCCGTCCATGGAACGTGGACAATTGGAAGGGGTGGTGGTTTCGCGGGCACAGTCGGCATCCGGTGATGTGACGGTTTAGACGCCAAGAACATCGCGGCGTTGCTGTAGCGCCCATTCCGCCGCCTCCGCTTTGCCGCTGCGCAGGGCGCGCAGTTGATACGCGCGAATGAAGGCCGTCATGTCCTGGTCGCCAAAGCGTTCTTCGCCCTGAAGCCAGGCCTTCATATAGCCGTAGATCGAAAACAGCGTGCCTGTCACATAGGGCCGCTGCCGGACCGACCGATAGAGCGAGCTGAGCATGAAAAACAGCGGATGCGCGCCCAAATGGAACTGCCCTTTGCCATGGCGGATGCGGCCGCGATAGATGCTTTTCTGGCTGGACCCCATGGGGCGCAGGTGAATGAATTGCAGGTCGGGGTCATTCCAGCTGATGGCGCGCCAGCCGAACCAGCGTGCGCGGTGGCAATCATACCCGTCCCAGCCCACTTCGGCCACGAAGCCGCCGATCTCTTCAAAGCAGGCGCGGCGGTAGAACTTGGTCATGCCAACGGATGCTTCGTCGCCGCACAGTTCGCTTTTGCGTTCATTCGTGGTGGGGTGCATATAGTAAGCCTTGCCCGACGCGGTTCCCAGGCGCGGGTCGGCGGCCATGCGGTCGAGAAGGATTTCGAAGTAGCGGGGCGGCAGGTCGAGGTCGACGTCGAGTTTGCACAGATATTCGTAATCCGCCACGTCGACGGCCGCGAGGCCGGTATTGAACGCCTCGATCACGCCACCGCCCACCCGGCGTTCGCCCTTGGGTCGGTTCACGACCTTGATGTAGGGCATCGAGGGCAGGTACTTTTCGATGATGTCGACGCTGTTGTCAGTCGAGCCGTCATCCACGATGATCCATTGCGCCGGAGGCACCGTTTGGTTGCGGATCGAGATCAGCGTTTTTTCGATGTAATCCCCCTCATTCTTGCAGGGGGAGATCAGGATGTACGTCATGGAAACCGTTTATCGTGAAGGTAATTTCTTAAGCGTGAATACACGTATGGTTTGCTACAAGATTGCCGAGACAAAACAAAATCTATTCGACTGGTGCCGGACAAATTCTTGAAAGACTGTGATTTCACAACATGACGTTAGCAGATGAAGACCTTTTGAATGTCATCCGAAAGGCCGAGCAGGATTCGCTGGGCTGGTCGCTGGAGCATCTTCGTCCGGGGCAGGGGACGCAGCGGCTGATGTTCCTGAACGCCCACGGGGTCAACTGCGCGGCGCAGAACGACGCCTTTCGCCAGCAGGTATTGCAAAGTGATTTTCTGCTGCGTGACGGTGTGGGACTGGCCATGGGGATGAAACGGCTGGGGTTACGGGAGACCGAAAACCTGAACGGCACCGATCTGATCCCCAAGGTGCTGTCGCGGCACCGGCAGGCGCGGCTGGCGGTTTGGGGGTCGTCGGAGGAGGCCTTGGACAAGCTGGGCGTGCGGCTGCGCGAAGAGGGCCATGGCGCGCTTGTCTCGCTGGAGCACGGATTTCACGACGACGCGTTTTACATCGAGAAGTACCGCACGCATCAGCCTGACATTCTGGTGCTGTGCATGGGCATGCCACGGCAGGAGCTTTTGGCGGGCAAACTGGCCACCGAGGCAGACGGCGGGCTGATCATCTGTGGCGGAGGATGGGCAAACTTTCATTCCGGCCACATCCCGCGCGCGCCCATTTGGGTGCAGCGGCTGCGGTTGGAGTGGCTGCACCGCCTGAGCCGGGAGCCGCTGCGTCTGGGGCGTCGGTATACCGTTGATGTCGTAAGATACTTTCAGCACATCCGGCGGTTGTCGAAGCACGGTTGACCCGTCGCGGCGCTGCCGCGGGCCTTAGAGACTTGGGATCTGGCGTGGTATCGGCGTGCGTCCGGTCAGTTTGTTGAACAGGCGGCGCTTGAAGGAGAGAACCGGGAGCTGTTCGCAATCCCTGTCAAAGGTCACGCCGTTCAAACTCTGATCGTGCCAAAGGGCGAGGGCCACGCCCCATCGCGCCGCAAGTGCCGGGTCAGTGCCGTCTGGCAATCCCATCTTTGTCTTGAGCGCGCCGGGCACCCAATCGTTGATGATGATGTCGTGGAACCTGTCGCCAAGATCGCGGACCATGGATTGTGTCAAGATACGGCAGGCCCCTTTGGATACCGAATAGGCGGACGACATATAGGTCGGATCATTTCCGGCGAATGTCGCGACGTTGATGATCCGGCCACTGCCGCGCGGGACCATACGCTTCAGCGCCAACATGGCGCAGTTCAACGTGCCGCCCAGATTGATGTCCATCACCTGCTGGAAACTTTCCGGGGTTTCGTCGAGAAAATCGCGGTGCGGGTAGACGGCCGCGTTGTTGAACAGGATGTCCACCGGTCCCAGGTCGGCGTCGATCCTATCGAATGCCGCACGCAAGGCATCGACGTCGCCGACATCGGCACGAATGGGCACAACAGTGCCCGCCGTTTCGGTTGCGAGCGCTTTGAGGTCGGCCATGTTCCGGCCAATGGCTGCCACCCGAAGCCCCTGTGCCGCAAGCTCGGACGCAAGGCGCCGCCCAAGACCGTCCCCGGCACCAGTGACGATGGCGACTTCTGGGGTAGGCGCGGTTTCGGGCGGCGTGATGCCAGGCTCGTCGGCATTATGCGGTTGCGACATCTTCGGCATCCTCCTGTTTGGCCGCGGCCGCGATAAGATCACCTACACGCAGGGCATTTGCGGCAATGGTCAGGCTTGGATTGACGCCCATAGAACTGGGCATGAATGACCCGTCAGCCACATAGAGATTGTCGAGGTCATGGGTGCGGCAATCGGGTCGTAATACAGATGTAGCCGGATCTGTACCAAAGCGCAGCGTGCCGAGGGGGTGGCCAAAATTCAGGACGGGCTGAAGCGACACCAGAAAGGAGAGGTGCTTGCGGAAGGCCTTTCTGATCGCCCGACGGAATGCTTTGCGACGCTCAAGCAACTCCGGGTGGTACTCGTATTCGAATGTCAGCACCTCGGGTCTTCGCTATTCAGCACGACCCGATTTTCCGGGTAGGGGAAGTCTTCCATAATGCCGACGAAAACGGCGGCTTTGCCAAAGAGGCGGCTGGCTACGAGGGCAGGTATCCGGATCAGGCCGCGCAGGCGATGAAAGCGGCGCAGGAACGACTGATCGAAGATTTGCCCGAGGAAATACACGATATTGCCGTAACTGACGTCGAGCCCGAGCGACTGCACCAGCCCGAAACGTTTGCCGGGCGCAGTATAAAGATCACGAAGTGAGACCGCTTTGCCAAATGGTCCGGTCCTAGCTGACTTTGTTTTGGGCCACAGCACGAACAATTCGTTGATATGAAACATGAGACCGCGCCCGACCCAATCGCTTGAGTTCGCACAGCCTTTTTCGGAATGGCTCTGGGATGCGAGCATGAGGCGGGCCGAGCCCAGCGACCCCCCACACAAGGCATATCGTGTGCCATGCAGCGTTGCCGTCTCGTCGTGCGCACTGACCAGCAGGCCGGTGACCGTCGCCCCATTATCAAGGATTTCGCGCACCTCGCAATTGTCCAGAAGGGCAGCGCGTCCGGTCGACAGCGCAGGCACGACGCCAGCCGACCGCCCGTCCATCTTGCAATTCCAGCGGCATTTTCGGTCAAAGCATTGCCGACACGTGTCGGCATATTTGACGGCGACGTGAAGTCGGTAAGGATGCAGGTCGCTTTTCTCCATCTCTTGCATCAGGGCCAGATCGGCATCCGATGCCGCGATAGGTGGTTTCAGGCCTTTTGGCTCCGGCTCCCGCGACAGGGGGTCTGGTGTTCCGCTCAGGTGCAAAAGTGCCGTTGCCTCGTCAAAATAGGGTTGAAGCGCGTCAAAGCCGACGGGCCATCCGCCGCAGGGATGCGGCAGGTCCGGACTGTCGTCGATGTCGTGGCGTTCGGGCCGTTCCAAAGCCGCGGCATAGAAGGTCGACGAGCCGCCGACACCGCTGCCATAGGGTCCGAAGAACCGGGTCGTGACACCGCCCAGCCGGACTTCGGCCGGTTTTGGCCAAATACCACGGATCTGCCGCGCCTCCGGGGTGACTGGGCTGTCCCGCCCTGTCTGGCTGTCAGCCTCGTGTCCGGCTGGCCCCTTTTCCACAAAAAGGATCCGCAGGCCGTGATCGGTCAAGCGCCGCCCGAGCAGCCCGCCGCCCATACCAGCCCCGATGATGATGACATCCCAGGATTGCGATTTTGCATCGGAAAGGGAAATCGTTTGCATGGCCTACTGTCCTACAAGAACAGGCGTGAAGACATCCCGCAAAAGCAACGCACCGGTATTGGTGACGTGGTTGTTGTCAAAGTAGTAGGGGGTGCCGTCAAACACCGCGGAGCAATGGGTGTCAGAGCACAGCCGGGACCACAGATCGAGGACCGTGATGCCGGGTGATTGTTCGATCAGGGTGAGGGCCGCGCTGACCGTCGCAAACCTGTCTTGCAACGCGGCGCGTGTGACCTGGCCGGTTGTGGCCAGAAGCGTCGCCGTGTCCGTTCGATTGAACGCGAGCGCCCGCGCCGCATCGCGGGTGGAGTAGTCAAAGATCTCCGGCACCTGCTCGAGCACGAACAGCTGTTCGACCTTTGGCGCAAGCGTCGCCACAGTGTGCTCCAATGCCTGGATGAACAAATCCTGCTGGGTCTGATCCGGCGTCAACGGACCGTCGGGCCGTGCTGCCAAGGTGATCCAGTTGTGGCTGTCTGCGCCGGTTCCGGTCCCTTCGGCGTAATAGCTCCAGCGGCCGATCATCAACAGCCGTTCGATAGACGGCGTTGCGGCGAGCCCCTCGGCCACGGCATCCACGGACCGCGCGCAGAACGCCTCTTGTGCGGGGGTGGACACCAGTTCGTCCTTGAGCACGCCCAGCAGGGGCGGGCAGCCCGCGTGCCAGATCAGTAGACCCGGCGCATCGGCTTCGGACGCGGCGAGGTCCAAACCTTCCTTGAAGGCGCGGGCATGGCTGTCCCCCCAGACGAGAAACCGCGGCGGGCCGTCCGGGCCAATCGGACAAATCTCGATCCCGGCCCAGGCGCCATTTTGGGGCCGGGTGCAGCGCGACCAGTCCTGAATAAAGCCGCGCGTCGCCGCGATGAACGGGCGCGCTTCGGTGGGGAAGCGGCCCGGTAGCCCCTCGGAAAACGCAAATGACAGGGCCCCCGCAACCAAAGCCGTGGCCGTTGCGCCATAGATCACCACAAGGCGCCAGCCGGGAAGAGCACCCCGACGGAACGGGGTTTCGACATATTTCAGTGACAGCCAGGACACGGCGATGGCCGCAACCAGCAGGACAGGAATTTGCCAGAGGGTTGGCGCCGCCCCCTGATAATTGTGCAACAGCGTCACCATCGGCCAGTGCCACAGATACAGTGAATAGGAGATGAGACCGAAAAACAGGGCGGGACGGCTGCACAGAATGCGATTGACGAGGTTGTCGTCCTGGCCGTTCAGAATGATCAGCACCGCACCTGCCACCGGGACAAGTGCGTAGAGGCCGGGAAAGTGATCACCGGCCTCGAACAAGAACACGGCCGACGCAATCAACGCGATGCCAACCCAGCTGAGCACGGCATGCACCCGCCACGTCAGCCCCCCGCGATGCCCAGCAATGGCCAGACACACACCGGCCAGCAATTCCCAGGCGCGGAAAGGGAACAGGTAAAACGCGGCAGGGGGCGAGATGGTCATCATCCAAACGCACCCCAGCAGCGACAGAACGCCAAGGATGATCAAAACAACCGGCAAATGCGCGCGCCAGCGCGCCAGCGCGATCAGCAGAAGCGGCAAGACGATGTAAAACTGCTCTTCTACCGCAAGCGACCACGTGTGCAGCAGAGGTTTCAGTTCGCTGGCCTGATCGAAGTACCCTGCATCGTTGAAGTAGTGGACGTTCGCCAGATAAACGGTCGCGGCGACAAGTTCCTGACCGAATTCCCGAAAATCGAAAGGGAGCAGGACAAACCACGCCCCGATCAAAGTGACAAACGCCATCAAAAGATAGGCCGGTGCCAGCCGTCGAATGCGCCGCACGAAGAACGCGCCGAGTTTAAGGGTGCCGGTGGTGTCCAGTTCCGCCCAAAGGATGGACCCAATCAGAAAACCGGAGATGACAAAAAACACGTCCACGCCAACAAAGCCGCCGTCCAGACCGCTGACGCCGAAATGGTACAGAACGACCGGCAGCACCGCGACCGCGCGCAAGCCGTCGATTTCGGGCCGATAGCGCGTGTGTAGCGAGTGGTTCATGCGCTGACGTCCATATCAAAGGTGCAGCTTTTCATGTGTTTGTATCTGAATTAATTGAAGTATCGGCATGGATTAGCATGTTCGCGTCCTAAAACAAGCGCCCTGGCAAGTGCGGGCAAATACT
Organism: Tateyamaria omphalii; assembly: GCF_001969365.1. Lineage (NCBI taxonomy): Bacteria > Pseudomonadati > Pseudomonadota > Alphaproteobacteria > Rhodobacterales > Roseobacteraceae > Tateyamaria > Tateyamaria omphalii. The sequence goes on from NZ_CP019318.1 coordinate 36,864, forward strand.
TCTTTCAAATCGCGACTTTCCGGTCGCATTTCGGGATAATGCGCGGGAATTTTGGAGAGGGACGGACGATTGCCGCGGTTTGTTCGCGCGATAGATTTAGACTTCGCCTTTGAACGGCAACATCGCTTTAAAAACTACTTCGGGCAACGCTAGGCATAAGTTTGAAAGACCTGATCAACTGGCGCCTTTATCCAAGGCCCTTCAGATTTTTTCACGCGCTGTGACAGGGTTGCTCGTAGCATCACCGCGCAGATGGCAACCGGCGCCCACTTCACTACCCCGACATTACCATGTAATCCAAGTTATGTTTAATTCTGAGCCCACAAAGGAGTGAAAACGAGAGATCACGCCGTCGCGCAGCCGTATGTCTCGGGCAAAACAAACGGTTTCCCCTCAAAACCAGTGTGGCAGAGACGGTATCGCCCCTGCCACTTTGTTTTGATCAATGTCCCGACAACGACACGGTCATCGACGCAACGCGGTCAACCAGGGCTTAACTAACTTCGGTCGCCCCAAGCGAGGCCGGCTCGGGCCGAAGCTCCCCTTTGAAATCGGTATGTGCGTTGGGCTCGATCAAGGCCTCACCAAGCGCAGGCGAATTCAGCGCGGGCATCCACAACGTTGCCATGTCGGTCGGGTGAGCAAACTGCGTGGCCAATGGCGTCGAAGAATTACGATATCCGAGATAGCGCGGCTCGAAGGCGCGTTGCGCCGTCATTGGTTCGTATCGTTGCCCTTGTGCGCCGAATGCAGGTGCATGGATCAGATTGTTGCGTGGGGTCACGCTGCTGAAACCAATCGAATCCCTCACCTCAGCAGCCACGATATCCGTCAGGTTCACCAGGGTATTGTTGTAGAACAGAACCGGCGTTGTTTCGTTTGCAGGGTTACCCTGCCCGCCGCCTTCCATCCACAAGAACCCGCCCTGAATACCGGCGTTGAAGCCACCGATTGATCCGCTGTCATGCGAGACCGGCGCAAAGATCGCCATGTTGTTTCTGATCGTGCTTCCGCCATGGCTGACTTCGAAAATCGCACGGGACTGAAATCCGGCGATCAAGATGCACCCTTCGACCAGCGCATTGACAAGATTGCGCGCTGTGCCCGCGTTCTGGCTGTTGATGGACAGCGGTGTCCAGGCGGCTTCCATCGCGCAGGATTGCACATTCAAACGCGCGCCTGCGTACCGGGCTGATGTATTCCAGCGCACACATGGCTGTGTGGCCGAGATTCCACCCCATCGCGCCCAGCCATTGAGCGAAAACAGGTCACAGGCGCTGACAACAGACCGCCAAGGGTCGGTAATCCGGATGGGCGCGTTTGGCTCGTTGGTCCGATCACCGCCAGCTTGCGCATTCGGGTTTTGTGCAATCCGGCAGCCAGTGATGGCATGGCTGGATTGCGAGGCTTCGAGGATACCGTAACCGCCCCATTCGGTTATCTTGCAATCATTATATGTCGCGACACGGTTCGTAACCCCGCGCCCCGAGGGCCAGTCGCTGCCATAGAGTGTGATCCCCCAGCCTGTGAAATCGCAGGCGTCGAAGGTGACGCTTGTCGGCCCCGATCCGCCGCTTGCAACTTGATAGAAGGTCAAGCGCACACCGCTTTCATTGATTGCGTTCCATTGGCCGCGAAAATCAATGTCCGAGAACACCGTACCGCTAGAGGCCGACGCGGAATTGGCAACAGAGTTGTCGTAAAAAACATTCGCTTCCTGGCCGGAAAATCCTGTCGCCTGCACCACCGGCTTTGCCGCATCAGACGTTCCCATGCTTGGACGGGCCTGCATCCTGAGGCTCACGCTGGCGGCGCCAGAGGGCTGGTAAAGCGAGATATCGGATGGCGAGATCGTGTAGTTCTGTCCACGCTCCAGCATGATCCGACTGGCCCGTCCGGCGTTTGCCATAACGTTCCACGCGTCTCCGATACTGGTGAACCGCAAGGCGCCGCCGGGGGCATTGGCAAATGATCCCGACGGATCGACGAAAAGCGTGCCGGTACCCGTGTAAAGGCTGTCGGGGTCTTCAACCGTGACCGTCGTGACACCCTGCCCCCATTTGCCGGACGACGGCTCCAGCACAGCGACCCGCACGGTGTAGGTATCTGCCGAACGGTAGGTGTGCGCACCCAGCGGGCCTCGCATATAGCGGCTTGATGTCCGGTTGCCGCCGTCCGCGGCGTCCATGTCGGCAACCTTGGTTGGTGCTTCGAAGGTGTAGTCCTCACCGAAATCCCAGAAGATGACCTTGTCATGGTAGCTGGGGTCGTATTGGCCAACAGGCAGTGTATCCGTGTCAAAGCCGTTCAGGGTGACGTCAAACATTATGCCTTCGGGGGCCACCTGATGCTCGGACCGCTGAATGTTGATTTCAACACTCGTCCCAGGTGCGGCGGGGCGATCCCAAACGGTTTCGCCGTTTGCCACCTGTCCCCACGCGTTGACTGTGACGCCACCAATGGTCACCGTCGATCCTGCCGAAAAACCGGAAAATGCAATATTGGGCATGGTCTTAAACTCCGTCAAAGGCAACTGTGGTCATGGATGCACCATGCTGCCACGATGGCGCACCACCATCGATCTGCAAGGTACTGATGAATGGTTGCGCCGAAACGTCTTCCGCGCTGGCGCATGTGCTCCCGAAAAAGGCCGCAAGCCGCGATCCAACGACATTTGTGCCACTCCAGTCTTCATTCCCATTCATCCTGTCCGAATAGCCGGAAACCAAAGACAGAACGAGATTCTGAGAAACAGTGGGTGCAACAGACGTAGACAAGACTTCAGCCGTTGCGGTTTGGTCGCCGTCGGCAGCCACACGTGTACCACCCGATACGATTGCCCCTACAAAGATGTGCCCGTTTGATCTCGATGTACCCAAGTCGACGGCAATCGAAGCATCCGCCGAGCCATTGCCGGTCAAAACCAGCTCATACAGATACCCGCTTGTCTTGTTTCCATTTGCTCCCGCCGCGGCACTTGCAATCAGCGTCATGGCCTGGCCGCCGACAGTCAAGGCAACCGGGGCCGACGCGCTGTCTGTACCGTAGTGGATCAGAACTGTATCGCCTGCGGAGCCAGCTGACAGGTCCATCGTCGCGGATGCCGTCGACGTGTTGTCATAGTTTGCCGCCGGCGGAGGCAGCAAGAAAGTGGGTGTCGATGCCTGAGCTGGCGGTGCCTCAGCGATCACGACCTCGTTCGAGATGGCCTCTGCCGTGTTGGCTCCTTGCGTCCCTCCTGCGGACACCGAAAGGGGCGTACCAGCATCCGCCGCATCAATCAAAAGCGTGGATTGTTCGGATCTCGCGTGTCGACAGGATTTGTAGCGTTGGTCGTGTAGGTGACCGACAGGTCTCCGTGCTCCGGGTCATAGGCAAACAGCGCCGGAACAATCGCCAGCGTTTCCCCTGCAGCGGTGTTCTCGTCACCGACCAGAACAGGGGGAACGAGCGGCACCGCGCCCGCTTCAAGCGTGATTGCCGACACGCTGTACGTGCCATCGTAACGGTTTTCCGCGTCATCAATGATGAAGTTACGACCATCGTTCCCTTCGATCTCCAGCGTTCCATCGTCGCTCAAAATGACGTTGAACGTGGGCGGCAGGGCTGAAATCTCAATGCCGTTCGTCACACTTTCTGCAGATCCCGCACCTTGTGTCGCCGTCGCTGTCACAACCAGCGTCGTTTCCGCGTCCGCCGAATCTACCAATACGATGGGCGCAGAAGGATCGCTTGCATCAACGACGCTCGCACCATTGGTGTCGTACCGCACTGAAATGGCCCCAAGCGCAGGGTCACAGGCAAACAGCGCCGGTACGATTGTCAGAGTTTGACCGGCTTCAGGTGTTGTCGCAACAAGGAGAGCAGCGTCAGCGAGCGCAACAGGGCCGGGATTCAAATCGGCGGCGGAGTATGTACCGTCATATACGTCATTCGGATCATCCAGATCGAAGATGCGACCGTCATTGCCCACAATCTCCAAAAGACCGCCGTCACTCAGCCGAGTGGCAAAGATGTCCTGATGAAGGCGAACGGTAACCGTGTTTGAGACGGCGCTGGTGGCACCATTGGGTCCCGTCAGCGTCTCGATCAGTTGCAGGCTTTGGTCCGCGTCCTCGGGGACCGGCACATAGTCAGATCCGGTCGCCTGAGGTATGTCCACGCCGTTGCGTTGCCACCGATAGCTGCGCGTAGGGGTGTCGCCGTCATCATCGCACGCCCAAAGGCCAGGCGTAGTGAGACGCAGTGGTTCATCAGTCGCAGCTTGCGCAACTTGCGGCGCCAAGACACTCGATGGAGCATCCGACAACGCATCACTTTGAACCGGATAAATGCCTCGGTGAGTCGCCGGCGCGATGACGCCCACAATTACAATGCCCGCGTCAGCTGTCAGTGGCAGAAGAAAATCAGATTCAACTGTCTCAAAGACCTGAACATTCAGGGTTCCGGGGGACGGCGCCTGGCTAAAGCCAAGTCCGATTGCCATTGGACTCATTGAAAAGTCTCCGTAATGTTTCGTGCGTTGCTAGTGACGCGAACAGAATGTACGCGTGTTGGAATGGCCTATCTTGCGGCAACAAGCGCCGATGGGGTTTCCCCTGGGCAGGTGGTGCAGGAAATGCGGCATTGGACAGTGCACTGGTTCGAACACCGAAAAGCCGAAGCCATGCCTCGACGCTCGGCACGATTGCAAATCAAGTGACCGTGCAAGACCGTCCGTTGTGACGTGAAGATTTCGACCATTTGCAGAACTCCGCCTCGGTTTCACACGACCAAGCCACTGCTAAGCTGGCCAAAGTCTCCTTCGTGCCTTTGTGCACTCCAGCGGGTCTGCCCACTGATTGTGAATGTCATCGGCGCCAAACAAGAGACTAAAATTGTGTTAATATGGCCCTACGCTACCGAACGTTGCGCGCGCACTGTTAGAACGCTTAAAAGGCACTGAAAGCGTTTTTCCGTAATAATTTCAGAATTCTAGTTCGCTTCACCGTTTGGTATGAAGCGCGGAAGAGGCCCCCGAAGGTTTTCCAGAACGTCCTGCAACCGGCCCTCGGCCACATGCTCAGCTTCTCCCGCGAGCAACGGTGTCATCAGTCGCACAAGCGCTCCATCGGTTCGCCCGGTTCGAATACCATCGATCATCAGCCAGTATTTAGCCTCAAAGTCCCAGGCAATGCGACGGCCCTTCTGTTCAAACCAATAGTAAACCATCATCTTTTGCTCGCCTTTCTGGATAATGGCTTTGTTGATTTCGAAGGGTGCATCACTGCCAATTTCGGCGGCAACGTCGCTACGTTCTAGCCATGCAATTTCCCAGCCTCCGCCGGGCAGGCAGATCTCGGGACTGTGGACACCGCCCTGCGATTGGTCAGCATACCACGCCATGAACAAGGCAACACCAGCACTCGCTTCTGGTCTCACAAAATCAGTGTGCAAATAATCGTCAGCCTGCAGCGCTTTTTCCACTTCGGGTGTCAGAAACCTTTGCGGTCCAGACCGCCGCCAGTCCCAAGCTGCATCGGGAAAAGTGCAAAGCTGTCACGCGGCGGAACCTGGCGCTCGCGCTCCGGCACGCTTTGAAAAGCCAGGACCGCTGCCAAAACAGCAAGCGTTGAACCAATGAGCGCCGCAGAGGGCTGCACCAGACGCAGGCGCATGACCTGCTGGCCCAGACCATCCGTTTCAAGGTCAAGCGCATGCGTCAGGCTCATTCTTTCACGATTGAACATCAGCAGCACCCGCGCCAATACAAACAAGAGCACGATGCATGATAAGAAAATCACCCAGCCTTCGAAGAAATGGGTGAAACCCTCCAGCCACTCAACGCCGTAGTAACTGACGATGATACCCGCCAAGGCGATGCGCAGCGAATTCATCAATACGGTGATCGGGGCCGCCGCGATAAGGAGCACCGCTTTGTGCCACATCGGTCCCTTGTAAAGGATCGCAAAGATGTAGGAGAAGCTGAGGATCGGGAAAAGGTAACGCAACCCCGAGCAGGCCTCGGCCACATGCAGCTTCATGATACCCAGATCAATGATATTGCCGTCCAGAAACACCGGAATTGCCAACAACTTCAAGAACAGGACACCCAACTCGGACGAGATCAGCTGCAGCCACGTGGTCATCTTGTAGTAAAGCACACCGGGCAAAGGCAGCATGTATACGAGGTGCAACACAGCCGGCCAAAAATGCTTGCCGGTGGACCAGCCGAAACTGACCAATAGCAGGCCAGCAACCCAAAGGATTAGCGCATACGCGACAATATCGTCGATGTTGGCGAGCTGCCCCAGCGTGCCCAAAGCGATTGAGGCGAAGATGACGATCACACCAGGCCAGCGGTTGTGTACCGCGCCGTAATTTTCGGGCACGGACTTGAGATGACGCAGGAACAAAAGCCCTGAGAGCACAGGTATCAACGGCCCGTGGCTGTATTCCGGCAATTGCCAAGCGGTCAACAGTGCCCGCGTTCCATCCCAAAAGAACACAAGCGCACCCAACATGGCGATGACAAGCCAGAATACGCCCCAGCTGACAAAGCCATGATGCCGGTCGCGCGCGCGGCTCTGCTGCTCAGCCAAGGTCATCAGGCGCAAACTTTGGAAGACGAGTGAATGACGGCCAAGACGTGTGGGCGCAGGCACTGCGCCGCCACCATGGGTACGCCTTGCCAAGGATCATTGCACGACATCTTGCGTTTCGGGTTTCTTCCACGTGGTACGCAGGATGTTCGTCAGCAACTCCTCATCCCGGTATGCGGCCAGCGCACCGTCCGCTCGCAACTTTTCCAGCTCTGTTTTCAAAACTTCTGGGTCGGCAGTTTCAGATTCTCCGAACCGATCCACGTGCTCTCAAAACCGGCAAGATACTCATTCAAACGCACTTTGTTCACGTAGCAGTTCGGCTTGACCAAATGCTCGGTCTCAGGGCGCAAATGTGCCCAGAACGGAAACCCGTTTCTGTCACCCGCGTAAATTCTAGGATCATGCGCACCGCTGTCACTGGTATAAAGATGCGTGTGGATATGCGCGACGCCACCCGGGCGCAGAACCCGCGCCACTTCTCGCATCACGGCCACTGGATCAGGAAGGTGTTCGAACACATTGTGCGACACGACGACGTCAAAGCTGTTGTCGGCAAATTCCATGTTTTCCGCATCCATCACGCGAAACTCGGTGTCTACCTGAGTAACGCCGATCATGTTGCGCATCGTTTTGTCATACTTACGCGACAGACCGGTCACGTTCTTGATGGCGTTCTTGGCAGCGCGTGAAAAGCCCCTGTCCCGCAGGTCGTCACGAAAATCCTTTAATACTCTGCCGGATGGTGCGGGCTCAATATCAATGCCGACATACCGGTTGCGCGCACCCAAAAGATACCTGAAGGCGGACCGCTGCCCCGAGCCAACCTCAAGCACGTCACAGTCTTCCAAGGATCGTCCCAACATCGTGGCAATTTTGTCTTCGGTGTCGCGTGCTGCCGAAACAGCATCCGCAACCGTGCTGCTGACGTCCTGAAAGTTGCTTTTGTACAGCGACCAAAGCTCGTTCAACGAAGCTGATTTGAGATATGTCGCCAAAACTCAGACCTCCCGGCGTCGGGTCAAACGATTATTCAAATGCAACACACTGTATCCAAAGATGACGGACGCGTCTCGTGACCGGACAGAATTGACTTTTCCTCAACAGATGCCTCGATGTGAGGCGCCTCGTAATGCCACGCGAGCATCCCGATGATTTTGTAAAAAGCAAGGTTATTGTGAGGCATTTACAACTGAAAGGAGAGGTTTGCGCTGAAAAAAATATGCGCGCAGTCAATCCACGCCCAGTGCCGAAACCCACACGAATCCTTTTGGCCGCTGACCTCCACACACGCCTGGCGCGAATATACGTACATCAGGAGCACTCAGGCCACACCTCAAGCAAAATTTGTCCGCGTTTCGCAAACTTACGAAAGACAGCAGTCCGACGCGGTATACACATGCAATAGTAAAGATGATGCAGCTAGAAACTGGACAACCGGGTCAGAATGCATACTGTTCTGGACTAATATTTTGGCACGCCTGCGGCCCAATTTCGGCGCATTCCTTGGGTAAATTGTAATCAACCGTAGTTCGAGTTCACCTATTCATGACTGACATAGCAATCATAGGCATGGCCGCGCATCTGCCAGGGGCGGATGATATCGAGGCATATTGGTCCAATCTCAAGAACGGGATCGAGTCCATCCGGCATTACTCCCGCGAAGAGCTTCTTGCCGCGGGCGAAGCACCGCATCTGGTAGAACGGCCTGACTACGTGCCAGCGGCTGCACCGCTTGACGGGTTTGAGACCTTCGATCCCGACTTCTTCGGCCTCTCGCCCAAGGAAGCTGCGATCATGGACCCCCAGCACCGGCAGTTCCTAGAAGTGGCGTGGGAAGCGTTGGAGAACGCGGGTCATCCCCCGGCCAAGGCCAACGGGCCGATAGGCGTTTACGCAGGCTGCGGCATGGGCAGCTATTTTTATTTCAACATCTGCTCGAACCGCGATCTGGTCGATGATGTAGGCATGTTCCTGCTGCGCCATACCGGCAACGACAAGGATTTCCTGGCCACCCGCGTCAGCCACATCTTCGACCTCAAGGGCCCCAGTATCAACGTACAGACCGCCTGTTCCACGTCGCTGGTCGCGACCCATAACGCGGTGCAGGCGCTTCTTGCAGATGATTGCGACACAGCAATTGCCGGCGGCGTTACAATCGAACTTCCGCAGCATCGCGGCTACCTTTTCAAGGAAGGCGAAGTGTTGTCGCCAGATGGCCATTGCCATGCGTTCGACCACCGGGCGCAAGGTACGGTCTTTGGCTCAGGCGCGGGCGCGGTCGTTCTGCGACGGCTCGAAGACGCGGTGCGCGATGGTGATCACATCTGGGCGGTCATCAAAGGGTCGGCCATCAACAATGACGGCGCAGCCAAGGCCGGATATCTCGCACCCTCAGTTGACGGACAGGCAGAGGCAATCGCCGAAGCGCACCTGATGTCCGGCATCACCGCCGACACCATCGACTATATCGAGTGTCACGGCACCGGCACCTATCTCGGCGACCCGATCGAGGTTGCCGCAATGACCCAAGCATTCGAAGAGACGACAGACCAAACCGGGTTCTGCCGCATCGGCTCGGTCAAGACCAACATCGGGCATCTCGACACAGCCGCCGGGGTGGCGAGCTTGATCAAGGCGTCCCTGTCGCTGCACAATGCTCAAATCCCGCCATCCCTTGGATACGAGGCGCCAAACCCGGCGATTGACTTCGAAAACTCGCCCTTCCGCGTGAACGACACGCTCAGCGATTGGGTCAGCCACAAGGGACCGCGCCGGGCCGGTGTGAACTCACTCGGCGTGGGAGGCACGAACGCGCACGTGGTTCTTGAAGAAGCACCGGACCGCGCGCCATCAGAAGAGTCCGACTGGCCGTTTCAGATGCTGGTCTTGTCGGCACGGTCCAAAGCGGCGCTCGACGGCAACGCACAAAAGCTCGCCGCACATCTGCAGACACGTACCGACCAGGATCTGGCAGACGTGGCCTGGACGCTCAAAGAGGGGCGCCACGCCTTTGAACACCGTCGGGTCGTGGTGGCCGAAACGCACGAACGGGCCGCAGAAAAACTCGAAACCAACGACCCAAGGCAAGTGTTCACCCACACGGCTCTGGACAAGCCCGACGCAGTGTTCATGTTCCCCGGCGGCGGCGCGCAATACGCCGGTATGGCGCGTGACCTCTACGAAACCGAGCCGGTCTTTGCCGAGTGGATGAACAAGGGTCTCGATATTCTCGACCCCAAACTTGACTACGACATTCGTGCGCTCTGGCTGCCCGAACCAGGGACGGAGGCGGACGCCGATGCCAAGCTAACCCAACCGTCGGTCCAGTTGCCACTGATCATGATCTGCGAATACGCGCTGGCCCAGCTTTGGATAAGTTGGGGCGTGCAACCCACCGCGTTGGTCGGGCACTCCATGGGCGAAAACACCGCTGCCTGCGTCGCAGGTGTGATGAGCTTTGAGGATTGTATCGGGCTCGTGCACCTACGCGGACGTCTCTTTGACACCGTCCCCGCAGGTGGGATGCTGTCCGTCGCCTTGCCCGCGGACGCCCTGCGGCCCCTTCTGGGCGACGATCTGGATCTTGGCGCGGTCAACGCGCCCAACCTGTCAGTCGCGACAGGCCCGCAAGCCGCCCTTGATGCCTTGGGAAAAGAGCTGGCGGCACGCGATGTCGACTGCCAACGCATCCCCATCGACATCGCCGCCCATTCCCGGATGCTGGAGCCGATTCTGCAGGAATTCGGTGACTATCTGCGCTCCATAGAGTTGCGCGCACCGCAAATCCCGTTCACCTCCAACCGTTCGGGCCAGATGATCACCGAAGCCGAGGCGACGTCGCCGGACTATTGGGTGGGTCACCTACGCGGGACCGTTCATTTCGCAGACTGCATCGGCACGCTGGCGCAGAAGAACCGCATCTTCATCGAGGTTGGACCGGGCAAAGCACTGTCGTCCCTGTGCGGCCAGCATTCGGATGTCGAAACCAACCAGGTCATCTCGTCCCTGCGCCATCCCAACGACACTGCCGCCGATGACGCCTATTTCATGGCGATGCTCGGCCGGGTCTGGGCGTTGGGAGGCGAGATCGACTGGAACCAGGTCTGGGGTGAAGCGCGGCGCGTGAAACTGCCGCTGCCCACCTACGCGTTCCAGCGGGCACCCTACTATATCGAGCCGTCGCAGGCTCCGGTCGAAGACACCTTTGAATGGCTGATGCGCAACGACGATCCCGACACCTGGGGCTGGCGGCCTGCGTGGCGGCCCGCCTATGCCGGGTGCGACATCGACATAACGGGCGATTTGTCCGGTGTGGCTCAGGAACGCTGGCTGGTGTTCGCGGATGACGCAGGCCTATGCGATGCCGTCACGGATCGACTGGCCGCCGCCGGTCACGACATCCTGACCGTACGCGCCGGGGACACATTCGCGCGCGATGGCGCCTCCGGGTACATCCTGTCGCCCGAACGCGGCCGCGACAGCTATGACGCGCTCGTCAGTGACCTTTTGGAGCGGGAGTTTCTGCCCACACGGGTGCTGCACGGCTGGCTGGCCACAACCAAGGAAACCTTCCGCCCCGGATCAAGCTTCTTTCATCGCAATCTGGAACAGGGCTTCTTCAGCCTCTTGTTTCTGGCGCAGGCCATGGGCGACGAAGGCTGGAGCCATCCCATTCACATGACTGCGCTCACCTCCGGCGCGGTGCAAGTGACAAGCGAGGCGCTGCAATATCCCGAGAAGGCAACGCTTACCGGACCTGCACGTGTGATCGGGCGCGAATTCCCGCAGATCACCGTGGGCACGCTGGATCTGGATTTGCCACAGTCCAAAGGCCGCGCGACCGCTGACCTCACCACCTTCGCCGACCCTGTATTAGAAGAACTGCTGTCGCCCCCAAGCGAAACGGCGGCAGCCATCCGCGGCGCGAAACGCCACGAAATGTCGTGGCGTTCGCAATCGCTGGACACACGAGAGACCGGGCAAGCGCAGTTGAAGGACAAGGGTGTCGTCCTGATCACCGGCGGCTTTGGCGGCATCGGGCTGACACTTGCCGAACGCATGATCAAGGCAGCGGGCACCCGCATTGTCCTGATGTCGCGCGGCGGACTGCCCCCGCGCGAGGACTGGGACAAGGTGCTGGCCAACACAGCACCAGGCGACGCCCTGCCCCGCCGGATCAAGGCCGTGCAAGCACTCGAAGCCGCGGGCGGCGACGTCCTATGCCTGGCCGGTGACGTGTCCAACGTCGAGGATATGCGCGCTCTGCGTACGCAGGTCGAGGCGGAAATGGGTCCGGTGTCGGGCATTATTCACGCCGCTGGCGTGATCGCAGATGGCTTGATCCAAACCAAGACCATAACCGAGATCGAGGATGTCTTTGCCCCCAAACTGCACGGCACGAGGGTGATCGAAGAGGTTTGGCCCGACGGCGATCTGGACTGGATGGTGCTGTTCTCTTCCAGTTCTACCGCAACAGCCCCCGCGGGTCAGGTCGACTACGTGGCCGCCAACGAATACCTCAACGCCTATGCCAAGGCGCGCGCCGGGGACAAAACGCACGTGCAGGCCATCGGCTGGGGCATCTGGGCAGATGCGGGCATGGCGGCGGACGCCATGGCAGCACGCACCGGCGCCACCGTGGAAGCCCCTTTATTGCCTGCGGGCGTGCCGCTGCTGGACCAAAAAACATTCGATGCCGCAGGTCACCGCATTTTCACCGCCGACTACACGGTCGCAGACCGTTGGGTGCTTCACGATCACCGGACAGCAGCGGGCGATGCTCTGATGCCCGGAACCGGCTATCTGGATCTGGCGGCACAAGCCCTGCGCGCGCAGGGCGAAACCGGTCCATTCGAAATCCGCGATCTCTATTTCCTGCGCCCCCTGGCGGTGAGCGAAAACGAGACGCGCGACGTGACGTTGCGTCTGCCGCGTAGCGAGACGGGATATGACCTCGAAGTGCAAAGCGGGCCGGACGGGTCGGTCGAGATGAACGCGCAGGCCCACCTGTCGCTCTTGCCGATGCGCGCACCCGCACCGATTGACGTCGCCGGGATCACTGCGCGCTGCGCCACGCCCGTGCACGCGCCCCACGGCGGCGCGCTCAAAGCCGCGCAAGAGGCGGTGTTGCAATTCGGACCGCGCTGGCGCGTGCTGCAATCCATGGCGCTCGGAAATGGTGAAGGGCTGGCCGAGTTGTCACTGCCCGAGACCGCGCAAGGCGATCTCGACGCCGGCTACCGCCTGCATCCCGGCCTGATGGACATCGCCACAGGCTGGGCCATGGGCCTGATCGAAGGGTACGACCCCCAAGCCTACCTCTGGGTGCCGGTCAACTACCGTTCGGTCAAGGTCTTCCGCGACGTTCCGGGCCAAATCGTATCGTGGGTACGCAATGCGGGCGAAAACCGGGCAACCGGCGAAATTGCCAGCTTCGACGTAACCCTCGCCACGCCCGAGGGCGAGGTCTGTGTCGACATCCGGGGCTTCTCGATCCGGCGGATGGAAACCTCGCTGGGGTTTGCGACCACCGAAGAGACGCCCGCCCTGACCGGTCCCGAAACGATCCAACCGCTGTCGCCCGCCGAAGAACGGCTGCGCCACAACCTGGGTCAGGGGATCCGGGCCGAAGAAGGCGCCGACCTCTTCCTGCGCGCCCTCGCGCTCGAGACGCCGCAAGTGGTGCTCTCCTCTCTCGACATCCCCGCAATGATCACACAGGCCGGGCAGGTCGAAGACAGCAAAACGGGCGGCGGTCAGACCTTCGAACGCCCGCAGCTTGACAGCGAATATGTCGAACCCGAGGGCGCCATCGAAACCACACTCGCCGGGTTCTGGGCCGAACTTCTGGGCGTCGACCAGATCGGGGCCAACGACAGTTTCTTTGATCTGGGCGGTCACTCCCTGATCGCGGTGCGGCTCTTTGCGCAGATCCGCAAGACATGGAACGTGGATTTCCCGATCTCAGTCCTGTTCGAAGCACCCACCATCCGCAAAGTCGCCGCTTTGATTGCCGAACGCGGCGTGTCGGACGAGGGCGACGAAACCCCGGTTGGCGACAAAGATGACGCCACACCGGCGCGGCGGTTTACCCACCTGGTGCCTATGCACTCGGGCGAAGGGGGCCGCGCGCACCGTTCTTCCTCGTGGCAGGCATGTTCGGCAACGTGCTGAACCTGCGCCATCTGGCGCATCTTTTGGGAACTGACCGTCCCTTTTACGGCCTGCAGGCCCGCGGTCTCTATGGCAACGAGGAACCCCACCGCACCATCGAAGAGGCGGCAACAGACTACATCGCTGAAATGCGTCAGGTGCAGCCCGAAGGCCCCTACATGCTTGGCGGTTTTTCCGGCGGCGGGATCACCGCCTTCGAAATCGCACGACAGCTGGAGGCGCAAGGAGAAGAGATCGGCGCGGTCATCCTGCTCGACACCCCTCTGCCCCAGCGCCCGCCGCTGACGCGCCGGGACCGGATGATGATCAACTGGCTCAACCTCAAGGCCGAGGGCACGTCCTATGTCACCACATGGGCCAAAAACCGCATCGCCTGGGAGCTGCAGAAGCGCCGGGGCGGCAGTGACGCACCGGCCGAGGAAGGGCAGCAGTTCCACGACGCCGCCATCGAAGCCGCGTTCCTTGAAAGCGTTGGCAGGTATGAAGTGACCCCGTGGGACGGCCCCCTGACGCTATTCCGCCCGCCCCTGCTCGCGCAATGGGAGGTCGCGCCGGGCCGTCTGGTCGACAAGGATCGGCACTATATGTATCCCGATAATGACTGGACACGCTTTGTGCCCGGGCTTGCCATCTACGAGGTGCCGGGCGATCACGACTCCATGGTCCTTGAACCCAACGTGCGTGTGCTGGCAACGCGTATGAAAAAGGTTCTGGAGGCGGCAGAACTTGAACTTACGCAGCGTCCCGCACCCGGCGGTCCGTCCTTCCGGGAGGCTGCGGAATGACCGCAGAGCAACCGACCGTCCTCACGATCATCCTGAACTACAAGACCGCCGACATGACGCTTAAATCTGTCGAAGCGGCGCTTGCCGCCATGGACGGCATCGCAGGCGGCATCCTGATTGTCGACAACAACAGCGAGGACGGATCGTACGAAACTCTTTCGGCACATGCGTCCAAGCAGGGTTGGGACACAGGCAACCGCGTGCGGGTGATCCAATCGGGCCGCAACGGCGGCTTTGGGGCTGGCAACAATGTCGGCATCCGCACAGGGCTTCCCGGCAACGTCCGGCCCGATTACGTCTACATTCTGAATTCCGATGCGTTCCCTGCGCCCGAAGCGATCCGCGTGTTGCTGGAGCATCTGCAAGCCACACCAGGCACCGGCTTTGCCGGCAGCTACATCCACGGCCCCGAAGGCGACACGCACCTGACCCAGCTTCCGTTTCCCTTCCATCGCCAGCGAATTCGAGGGCGCGATCCGCTTCGGACCGGTCAGCCGCCTTCTGAAAAACCGCAAAGTCCCGATTGAAACACCGACCGACACGACAACCGTGGATTGGCTGGCAGGCGCCTCGGTCATGATGCGGCAATCCGTTCTGGACGAAATCGG
>NZ_CP019319.1 GCF_001969365.1 Tateyamaria omphalii
GCGATGCGCCGCTGGAAGGGTTCGGGCAGATTTCGCTGGCCCAGCAGGCGCTGATCTCGGCGGCACTCGATGGCGAGACGTTCTTTTCCTTCGAGGGCTTCACCCTCGCCAATGTGGAACTGGCCACGGGCAATGCCGTGAACACGGCCGACATCCGCGCCGCCTATTCCACGGATGCGGGCGGGTCGGCCTATGCCTATCTGCCGACCACCAACTACGTGGGTGGGGACATGTGGTTCACCCCCACGGTCGGCTATTACGACTATGCCAACCCGGTGCTGGGGTCGACCTCGTGGCGGTCCACCCTGCACGAGGTGGGTCATGCCCTGGGCCTGAAACACGGGCACACGGCGCAATACGGGTTCCCGTCCCTGCCCGAGGCCTACAACCATCACGAATATTCGCTGATGACCTACTGGAGCTACGAGGGCAAGGGCGCCTCGGGCTATACCAACGAGACATGGGGCTTTCCGCAGACCTTCATGATGGCCGACATCGCGGCATTGCAATACATGTACGGGGCCGATTTCGACCTGAATGGCGGCGACACGGTCTATACGTTCTCGCAATCGAACGGGACCTTCTTTATCGACGGGGTCGCGCAGGGCACGCCGGGCGGCAACCGCATCTTCTTTACCCTGTGGGATGGCAACGGCAACGACACCTATGACCTGTCGAACTACACCTCCGACCTGGATCTGGATCTGACCGCGGGCGGGCATTCCGACTTCAACTCGGGCCAGTCGGCCTATCTGGGCGGCGGGCCCAATGGCGGTTATGCGCGCGGCAACCTCTATAATGCGCTGCAATACGAGGGCGATCTGCGGTCGCTGATCGAGAATGCGCTTGGCGGGTCGGGCAATGACGAGATCGTCGGCAACCAGGTGGCCAACCTGCTGGTGGGCAATGCCGGCAACGACACGCTGATCGGCAATGCCGGCAACGACACGTTGCGGGGCGGTGCAGGGGCCGACAGCATGGATGGCGGCGCCGGTCTGGACGAGGTGGATTACAGCGCCGAGACCGCCGATCTGACCATCCATCTGGGTCAGAACAGCGTTTCGGGCGGCAATGCCACCGGCGACACGATCGCCCGGATCGAGGCCGTGACCGCCGGGTCGGGCAACGATTCCATCCTGGGCAGCAACGATGCCAATATCCTCGTCGGCGGGTCCGGTGACGACACCATCAAGGCCGGGAGCGGCCGCGACACCGTGATCGGCGGAGCGGGTGACGATGAACTGGCCGGCGGCGGCGGGGCCGACGAATTGCGCGGGGCCACGGGGCGCGACCAGATCAAGGGCAGCGCGGGTGCTGACACGATGTATGGCGGGGCCGATGTGGACACGCTGCTCTACGTGAACGACACCGCAGGCGTCACGGTCAACCTGACATCGGGCACCGGCAGCGGCGGCGAGGCCCAGGGCGATGAGTTCTATGATTTCGAGAATATCTTTGCCGGATCGGGCGATGACCTGCTGACCGGTGCTGGCGGGCGCAATCATTTCGTCGGGGGCGATGGCGACGACACGTTGCGCGGCGAAAACGGCAATGACCTGCTGGTGGGCGAGGCAGGCGGCGACATCCTGGTGGGTGGCAACGGCAATGACACGCTCAAGGGTGGCAATGGCGACGACACGCTCAAGGGCGGGGCGGGCAACGACGTGCTGCGCGGCTCGAACGGGGCGGACACGTTTGTCTTTATCCACACCACCGGTGCCAATGAGGCTGACAGGGTGGTCAGGTTCGAGGTGGGCGTCGATCTGGTGCGGGTCTGGAACCTCGATCAGTCCGATATCAGCTTTTCGAATGCGGGCGGCGGCGACACGCGCATGACGTTCAGCACCGGCGACACGGTGCTCTTCACGGACGTGTCCGTGGCGCAGCTCAGCACCTTCAACGACTTCGAATTCGTTTAGCGTTTTCTTCCTGTGCGGGAAGGATTGCAGGCAGCCTCTGGGCTGCCTGCTTTTTGTGCGTCGCGCCCGCCGGACAGGCAGGCAACCGCCTAAAGCCAATTGCGGACGTAGGGGTGATATGCGAAAGGGGCCGTGATGTATTTTAAGCCGGTCAGGCGTCGAATTATGCGATGTCGCCGGTCGATTGGTTTTTTTAGCAACTTGAGTTTGATTCGAGGCTTCTATGGTGCGCAACCTGCTAAAGAGAACGGTGACCAAGCTTGATAAGGCGGTGCGCCCGGGCGGGTTCCAGGGGTATCTGGACGGTTACATTGATCAGCGGTTGCAGGGGTGGGTGCGCAAAAACGGGGAAGACGACCCGGTGCGTGTCGACATCCTTTTGAACGGTGATCCGGTGTATCTTGATGTGCTGAGCAACGCAGCACGCGACGACCTGGTGGAAGGCGGCATCGGTCCCGGCACGTTCGGGTTTCAGGTGCCTGTTGATACAGTGATGTATTGCGGTGACGTGAGGGTCACCGTGCGTGTGAGTGGCGAGACCCAGACAATTTTTGAGCGCACGATCCATGTGCCTTCCGCGGCCTTGGAGGAGCCGCCCTTGCCGTCTGTTGTAACCCGTGACGAGACTTTGGATTCAACTGCAGATCTTGAGGATGACCAACCGGTGAATGACAACAGCGCTGCCAAGACCGACCCTGCTCCGAAGACATCTGACCGTGCTGCGGTCGCGCCTCCGCCCAAGGCCGAATACAAGGTCCGCCTTGAGCAGCTGACCGAGACGTCCCTTGGGGGCTGGGCCGTGGATGTGAACAACCCCGGTGCCATCTTCAGCATGGAGCTGTTCATCAACGGTGCGTGGTTCTGCGAGGTGCGCAACGATGCCACCCGTCCGGATCTGCGGCGCCTGAACCTGTCCAAGGGGCGCGGGGGATCGACCATGACCTGCCGCGCGGCCTGCTGGACAGCGGCGAGGTCGTCGTGGCGCTGCGCCTGCCCAATGGCGATCAGGTCGAACGCCAGTTCAACGTCACCTGCGATGCCCAGCCGGTGCCGGCCCTGGTGCCGCATCTGGACGCGCCGGTCAGCGTCGTGGTGCCGGTCTATAACGCCGTCGAGGACACCGAGATCTGCATCGAGCGCCTGCTGGCACACACCCCGGCGGATGCACGCGTGATTCTGATCAACGACGCCAGCCCCGACACGGACGTGGCCCCGCTGCTCGAGCGCTATGCGCATCTTGACCGGATCACGGTGCTGACCAACGACACCAACATGGGCTTTACCCGGACCGTGAACCGGGGCATGTCCGAGGCGGGCACCGATGATGTGGTGTTTCTCAATTCCGATGCGCGCGTGACGCCGGGGTGGCTGGAAGGGCTGCGCGCCGCGGCCGCGTCGGATCCGCTGATCGGCACGATCACCCCCCTGTCGGACCGGGCCGGGGCCTTTTCCGCCCCGCGGATCGGCAACGCCAACCCGCTGCCTTTCGGGGTCAGCGAAGAGGAATACGCCATTGCCGTGCGCCGTCACAGCCTGCGGCTTTATCCGACCGTGCCCACCGGCAACGGGTTCTGCATGTATGTCCGCCGCGCCTGTATCGACCAGGTCGGCCCCCTGGACGAAGAGGCGTTTCCGCGCGGCTATGGCGAGGAGAATGATTTCTGCATGCGCGCCCGGGCCCTGGGCTGGCGCAGCGTCATCGACGATGCCACCTATGTGTTCCACGAACGCTCCAAGAGCTTTGGCGAGCAGAAGACGGATCTGATGGCCGCGGGCCGCAAGACCGTGGATGCGCGTCACCCCGATTACAGCTACGCCATCAAGGTCTTTGGCAAGAGCCCCCAGATCGCCCTGGCCCGCTACCGCGCCGGACAGGCGCAGTCGGTGCTGTCGCAGGGCGGCGCCTGCCTGCCGCGGGCGCTGTTTGTCACGGCCACCGCAACCGGTGGCACGCCCCAGACCAACCGCGATCTGATGCGCGCCCTGTCGGACAGCTGGGAAGGGTGGCTTCTGCGCTGCGACAGCCAGGTCATGACCCTGTCCCGCATGGCGGGCAAGGCCATGCAGGTGGTCGAAAAGCACACCCTGCAGGAGCCGGTCAGCCCCACGCGGCACCGGTCCTTTGAATATGACCGTGTGCTGGCGGCGTGGCTGGCCAAATACGAGTTCGACCTGGTCCATATCCGTCAGCTGATCTGGCACAGCCTCAGCCTGCCGCGCCTGGCCAAGGAGGCGGGGGCCGTCGTGATCAACTCGTTCCACGACTTCTACACGATCAGCCCGTCGGTCAAGCTCTTGGACGAGGACAACCTGTTCTGCGGCGCGCACTGCCCCGAGGGCAAGGTCTATGCCGAAAGCGATCTGTGGCCCAGAAACAGCATGCCCGCGCTCGATGCCGGTTGGATCGACATCTGGCAAAAGCAGTTCGCCGAGGCCCTTTCGGTCTGCGATGCCTTTGTCACCACCTCGCCCAGTGCGCGCGAGATGATCCTGCAGACCATGCCGGCCGACACAGCCGAGCGTTTCGTGGTCATTCCCCATGGCCGGGATTTCCCCGAGATGCGCCAGAACGTGAACTGGCCCACGCCGGAACAGGCCGTGCGCATCCTGGTGCCGGGCAATATCTCGATTGCCAAGGGCCGCGAGGTGATCGAGGGCCTGCTGGAGCGCGACAAGCTGGACCAGCGTCTGGAATTCCACATCCTGGGGATCACGATTTCGCCGGTCCCCAGCGCGGCCTGCATTTCCATGGCCGGTACGAGCGTGACGACTTTACCAACCGTGTGGCCAAGATTGCGCCCCATGCGGGGGCGGTGTTCTCGATCTGGGACGAAACCTATTGCCATACCCTGACCGAGATGTGGGCGGCGAGCCTGCCGGTGATCGGGTTGGACTACCCCACCGTGGCCGGACGGATCCGGGCCGCCAATGGCGGCTGGGTCTATAGCGAAAAGGACCTTGACGCGCTCTATGCCGATCTGGTGCGCGACATGGAGGACAGCAACGGCTTCATGGACCGGTTGCGTGCCGTCATCGACTGGCAGCGCGGCGAGGGCCGGGCCAACACGACCCGGGCCATGGCGTCGAAATACCAGGCGCTGTATCAGGCGGTGATGCGCGACCAGCCCTCGCTGGGGGCCCCTGCGGCGCAGCCCACCGGGTTGCAGGAGGCCATGGATCACCGCGTGGCCGTGGTCTGCCCTGCCAATGACAAGCTGACGCAGGCGCCCGCCTCGACCCATGTGCGGGTCTGGGCGCGCACCTACAACCATCCGGACCGGGCCACGAGCTTTGTGCGCATGACCCCCGAGGAGCTGTTGGCCGCCGCCCGGACCGGCACCATCGACAAGGCCATCATCCAGCGCAACGCGCTGCCAGTGTCGATCTGGCGCAGCCTGAAGCCGCTCGTGGAGGCCGGGAAGCTGCGCTATGCGGTGGATCTGGATGATGATCTGTCGAACGTGCCGGCGGACAAGGACCCCGACGGGTCCTATGCCAGCTATGCCAAGACCCTGGACGACATCATCGGCCATGCGGCGGTGGTGACGGCATCGACCAAGGCGCTGGCCACCAAGCTCAAGAAGCGCAACGCCTGCATCGAGGTGGTGCCCAACCTGCTGGCGGGGCGCATCTGGCGGGGCCAGATGCCCAAGCGCACCTCCGACAAGATCGTGCGCGGCATCTATATGGGCAACCGCAGCCATGACGCCGATTTCGCCATGGTGCAATCCGCCTTTGAGGCGGCGGCGGCGACCCATCCCAACCTGCGCCTGCGTCTTGTGGGCGCGCTGCAAGAGCCCCTGGCCAAGGTGCCGGATTGGCTCGAGATCATCGACATTCCCAAGGGTGCGCGCAACTACCCGGCCTTTGTGGCCTGGTTGCGGGCCCAGTGCAGCGATCTGGATTTCGGGATCGCACCTCTGGCCGATATCCCGTTTAACGGGCATAAATCCTATCTCAAGGCGCTGGATTACGCGGGTCTCGGCCTACCGGTCCTGGCGTCGAACCACCCGGTTTACAAGCCTCTCAAAGGGCCGGATCATATTATCCTGGTGGACAACACACCGGCAGACTGGGAAAATGCCCTTAATGAAAGGTTGAAGGTGGGGTCCCCTGACGAAGCCACGCGCGCGGCTATTCGTGATTGGGTGACCGAACATCATGAACTGGAGGGGACAATGAGGCAGTACGATGCGCTGCTGCTGCAGCATCTGTACAAGGACAGTGAATGAAGTTACCTGATTTTTTGGTGTTGGGCGCGCAGAAGGCGGGCTCGACATGGATTTACGATTGCCTGCGGCACCACCCGGACGTGTTTATGCCTGCCGCTGTCGAGCTGTTGTATTTCAATAAACCCAATTATGCAGATGCCCCCCTGCGGACCGCTTATGAGGCACATTTCGCGGATGCGGATGGCTATGCCCGTGTCGGCGAAAAGACCCCCGGATATTTCTGGAGCGCGGATCCCGCCCGGTCGACCACCCAGCCGCCCCCCGGCCACAACGCGGACATCCCGGCGGCGGTGCGCGACGTGCTGGGCGATAATGTCGACTTCATCGTGTCCCTGCGCCACCCCGTCTGGCGGGCGGTCTCGGCCTTTGGTCACCACGCCAAACGCGACCGTATCCACCCGCAAAAGCACCTGCGCGAGGTGGCCCACAAGCTGGGTATTCTCGACATCGGGTTTTACGGCGCGCATCTGGATGCCTGGTTCAAGGCTGCGGCCAAGGACCGGTTCGAGGTGCTGATCTTTGAAGATGACATTGTCGACGATCCCGAAGAGGGGTTTCGCAAGCTCTGCCGGTTCCTGAAGGTCGATGACAGCTATACGCCCGCGGGTCTGCACAAGGCGTCGAACGCGGGCGGGCCCCGTCAGATTGATGCGTCGGGCATCAGCGTGCGCGGCCATCCGCTGCCCATCGACGCCCATGATATCGAGTTCCTGCTGGATGCCTATGCCGATGACATCGCGCTGACCAAGACCCTGCTGGGCCGCGACCTGGCAAGCTGGGATGCCGAAAGCGACCGGCTGCGGGCCTGGTGCAAGGAGGCGCATGCGGCCCCGGCCGTCGCCGCGGCGCCCGCTGCCCTGCCAGCGGCTGGCAAGTCCAAAGGGCCGCTCAGCCGTGTCTTTGGTATCGGCGGCGCGGGCCAGACGGCGCCTGCGGCTGCCCCCAAACCCGCCAATTCGCAGCAAAAGTTCCGGGCCTTCGGTCTGGATGCTGCGCTGCGGGTGACGGACGGTCTGGACCGCCGCTTTGTGTTTGAGCCGCCCGCGCGCCTGTCGGAACTGGCGATGCGGGGGGATTGTTCGATCGGGGCGTTTTCCTATGCCGTGTCGGGCCATGCCTACGGCACCCATATCGGGCGCTACTGTTCCATCGCGCGGGATGTGAATATCGGCCAGTTCAACCACACGATGGAATGGCTTTCGACCAGCCCGTTCCAGTTCGAGCAGGGGTTCACCTTCAACACCGGCGACCAGTTTGCAGACAAGGGGAGCTATGACGCCACCACGCCCGATCCGGCGCTGTCGGCACAGGCGCGCCGTGATCTGACCCGTGTGACCCGGGTGGGCAATGATGTGTGGATCGGCCACGGGGCCATCATCACCGCGGGAGTGACCGTGGGCGACGGGGCCGTCATCGGGGCCAATGCCGTCGTGACCAAGGACGTGCCGGCTTATGCCATTGTCGGCGGCGTGCCCGCCAAGCTGATCCGCTACCGCTTTGACAAGCGGCTGCGTGACCGGATGATCAAGGTCAAATGGTGGCAATACGCGACCTGGCAGCTGGCCGGTGTGCCCTTTGCCGATCCCAAGGCGGCCCTGGCCGAGATCGAGCGGCGGGTGAAGCAGGGCATGACGCCCTATACCCCCGCGCGTGTGGTCCAGACCGAGGCGGGGCCGGCGCTGGACGAGGCCCTGCAAGATGTTCCCGGGGTCTGACAGGATGCCGGGTGCGGACATGGCATGGGACATGGCGCAGGATATGGATCGGGGCGTTTTCCTGCTGGGGGTCGGCGGTCAGAAATGCGGCACCAGCTGGCTGCATGACATGCTGATGCGCTCGGCCCAGGTCGATATGGGGTTCAACAAGGAATACCATATCTTTGACGCGCGCACCTTGCCCGAATGCGTTCGGTTCAAGAACGGGCCACTGAAACGCTATGACCGACAGGTGGCAGCAGGCACGCCGCCCGCACCCGGCTCCAAGCTGTGGCTCCGGGCCCACTTCCTGCGCGAGCCCGACACCTACTATGACTATTTCGCGCAGCGCCTCGCCGCGCCGGACATCCGGCTGACAGGCGACATCACCCCGTCCTATAGCGGGCTGAGCACCGACACCCTGGCCGAGATCCGCGACGGCATGGCGGCCCGCGGCGTGCCGACCAAGGTCGTGTTCCTGATGCGTGATCCGGTCGAGCGGTCCTGGAGCGCGCTGCGCATGTCGCGGCGCCAGACCGCGCTCAAGAACCCCGGTCACGTGTTCAAGCTGTCCGAGTTCGATCAGCTGCGCGCCAATTACAAAGAGCCCAATTACGAGCTGCGCGCCAATTACGCCGCCACGCTTGCCCGGCTTGAGACGGTGTTCGACGCGGGCGACATCTTTGTTGAATTCTACGAGACCCTGTTTGCGCAGGACGTGATGGACCGGTTTTGTGCCTTTGCGGGCATCGACCCGATTGATGCGGACATGGACAAGCAGGTCAACCCGTCACCCAAGACCAGCGCCATCCCCGAGGACATCGCCGAGGAGATGGCGCTGCACTACGCCGCCATCTACCGCACGCTGGCGGACCGGTTCGGGGCCGACCCCCTCAAATCCATGTGGTGGAGTGCGCGTTTTGTGCTGTAACCCGAGGCATGGCGGTCCCGCGGTGCCCACAAGAACACAGGTCAGGAGCAACCCGACATGAGCAGTTTCTTTGAATCCAAGGATATGCCCTTTGATCATACGGCGCCGTACACGGTGGTGGTGCTTGGCCCGCCGCGCTCCGGCACGTCGATGGTGTCGGGCATCCTGCGCCTGCTGGGCATCTACATGGGCGCGTGCAACACCGCCAACAACGAGGATCCCCGCTTCAACAAGAAGCGGGGCACGGAATCGATCCGCGCCCTGATTGCCGAGAACAACGCCGAATATCCGGTCTGGGGCTGGAAGGAGCCGTCGACCCATATCTATTACGACGAGGTGTCGGACCTGGTGCGCACGCCCTTCTTTATCGGGGTCTACCGCAACATCCTGGGCTCTGCCTCCAGCAAGCTCAAGCACACCGGCGATGCGGATCTGGCCCATCTCGCGGGCTCTTATGCCGTGCATTACCAGAAGATTTCGAAGCTGCTGAACAAGGCCGAGACCCCGTGTCTCTATATCAACTACGACAGGGTCCTGTCGGACCCGGTGGCCCTGGCCAGCTATCTGTCAGAGCGGCTGCGGGGCCAGCCGCTGGATCCCGACATGCACGACCGCATCGCGCGCTACTGCGCCCCGGGTGAGTACAAATCCATCGAGGATTTCCTCTGACCCTGATCTGCTGATCACGAAAAGGCACTGCCGATGCCCGCGCCCGACACATCCCCGAGATCCACCCGGTCCTGATGTGCGGCGGCACGGGCACCCGGCTGTGGCCGCTGTCGCGCAAGAGCTATCCCAAGCAGTTTGCCCGCCTGCTGAGCGCACGCAGCCTGTTTCAGGAGGCCGCGTCGCGGGTGCAGGGGGACGGGTTTGCCGCCCCGCTGGTGGTATCGGCCGTCGACTACCGGTTCATCGTGACCGAACAGCTTGTGGACACCGGCATCGACCCGGGCGCCGTGCTGCTGGAGCCCGAACCGCGCAACACGGCCCCCGCGGTGCTGGCGGCGGCCACCTGGCTGGCCCGGACCGCGGGCCCCGAGGCGCTGATGCTGATCACCCCGTCCGATCATGCGGTGACCGATCCGGACGCCTTCCGGGCCCGCATCCGCGCCGGGATCCCCGCCGCCCGCGCGGGCGCGCTTGTGCTGTTCGGCATCACGCCGACCCATGCCGAAACCGGCTATGGCTATCTGGAGCCCGAGGGCCTGGCCGAGGCGCAGGGCGGGGCCGTCCCGCTGCGCAGCTTTGTCGAAAAGCCCGATGCCGATCAGGCCCGGGCGCTGCTGGAGGGCGACCGGCATCTGTGGAACAGCGGTCTGTTCCTGTTCACCGCACAGACCATCCTCGAGGCGTTCGCGGCCCATGCCCCGGACCTGTGCGCCCCGGTCACCGCGGCCGTCGACGGGGTGCGGCACGATCTGGGTTTTGCCCGGCTGGACCCGGATCCGTGGCAGACGGTGGCCGGCATTTCGCTGGACTATGCCGTGATGGAGCGCGCCCGGAACCTGTCCGTGCTGCGGCTGGAGACCCCCTGGAGCGATCTGGGCAACTGGGACAGCGTGGCCCAGCACAGCCCCCGTGACGGGAACGGCAATGCGCTTGGCGGGGATGCGATGGCGCTGGACTGCACCGGCACGCTGCTCCGGTCCGAGACGGGGGGGCGGCAGACCCTTGTGGGTCTGGGCCTGAAGGACATCATCGCGGTGGCGATGCCCGATGGCGTGCTGGTCACCCATCGCGACCGGGCGCAGGATGTGGGGCAGGCGGTCGCCGCGCTGCGCCGGTCCGGCCACCCCCAGGCCGACCAGTTCCCCCGCGACCACCGGCCCTGGGGCAGTTTCGAAAGCCTGGTGGTCGGCCCCCGGTTCCAGGTCAAGCGGATCGAGGTCAAGCCGGGCGCGGCCCTGTCCCTGCAAAGTCACATGCACCGGGCCGAGCACTGGATCGTGGTGTCGGGCACGGCGCGGGTGACCATCGACGACGCGGTCAGCCTGGTGCCGGAAAACGGATCCATCTTTGTGCCCATCGGCGCGCGGCACCGGCTGGAAAATCCGGGCAAGGTGCCGCTGACCCTGATCGAGGTGCAGACCGGCAGCTATCTGGGCGAGGACGACATCACGCGCTACGACGACGTCTATGCGCGCCGCTGATCGGTGGGCATTCAGTGGGCTGTGAGTGCATGAAGACCTCCTGATCTTGACACCGGGACGTCACTGGAAGGCACCTGATGGGGGCGGTGCAGGGGGCGTTCGGTCGACCAAGACAGGCCGTGTCACACAGCCTTCTACGGCGGCTCTGCTGGACGAAGCGCCAATTCGCTGCGCTTGCGCCAATGGCTGCTTTTTTGAGGCTACCT
Organism: Tateyamaria omphalii; assembly: GCF_001969365.1. NCBI lineage: Bacteria > Pseudomonadati > Pseudomonadota > Alphaproteobacteria > Rhodobacterales > Roseobacteraceae > Tateyamaria > Tateyamaria omphalii. The sequence goes on from NZ_CP019319.1 coordinate 11,133, forward strand.
TGACCGTGCAAGCCATTTTGCAGTGACCGACCAAAGCAACAAGCACAACAATCCGACTAGTGCGACTTGTGACACAGACCCTGACCAAGCGCTGACCAAAACATAGACTTCCATGAATTCCGGGTAGTCGATGTATCTCCGTGGCTTTGGTAGAACGAACGCCAGTACTCCTTGAAATGACGTGCTGCCGATCAAGGCGACATGCAGAACCCAGAAGAGTATTTTGGTTAGAGCCGGGTATAGCATCGCTCCAAAACGCGTTTGCATCCAAGTTATTGCACCGAAGACCGCCATAGCGATGCCAATGTTCCACAGGAAGTGGCCGTGGCTCACTACGTAATAGGTGTCATGATATGCGGGTTCTGCTTCTCGGACTTGACCCAGAGCAATTTGGATTTGCGCGAAGCTGACTGCGCCGAAAACGGCGTAGACCGCTGCTACAGTAAAGAACAGCGCGGCGGGCTTCCAGCCGCGAATACTCGCCAGAAGCGGAGCGAGGATAAAACAAAATAGAAAGACAGCGGAATAAACCAAAACTAATCGCCCCGGAACTTTTGCCCCGTGTGCCACCGAAGCAGACATTGATCAACGCTGCAGCATCGATGACTTTGGGCTCCAAGCAGTCATCCGAGGCCCCCTGCAAAAACACCCGTCTCCCACCGCACCGGGGTCCGAAACAGGGGGCGTGATCCGACGGACGCTTGCAGGTTTTCGCAACCCAATCCAACTATCCGGTAAGGAGGATTATGTAAAATATATGACGGTGCGAGAGATCCGGGCTTCTGAATGTCTGCCCGTCAGATCTTGCCTGCCCAGTCGCGGTACCAGTCCACGAAATGCTGCACGCCGCGGGTCAGGTCGGTCCGGGGCAGCGGGCCCACCAGTGCGTCGCACAATTGCATATCCGCCCATGTGGCGGGCAGATCACCGGGTTGCAGCGGCATCAGGTTGCGTCTGGCCTTGCGGCCGGTGGCGGCCTCGATCGCCTCCACAAAGGCCAGAAGCGGCTCGGGTGCGCCCTTGCCCATGTTGACGACCCGGAACGGCGCTGCGGGCGACAGCGTGTCCATTTCGCCGACGGGATCGGTTCCCGGCGCCGCGTCCGTCATGCGCAGGATCCCCTCGACGATGTCGTCGATATAGGTGAAGTCGCGCTGCATCCGGCCGTGATTGTAGATGTCGATGGGTGCGCCCTGCAGGATGGCCCTGGTGAACTTGAACAGCGCCATGTCGGGCCGCCCCCAGGGCCCGTAAAGCGTAAAGAACCGCAGCATGGTCGTGGGGATGCCAAAGAGGTGGGCATAGGAATGGGCCATCGCCTCGTTCGCGACCTTGGTGGAGGCATAAAAGCTGATCGGGTGCACGGTGCTGTGGCGCTCGGAATAGGGCATCTGCGTGTTGGCGCCGTAGACCGAGCTGCTGGAGGCCATCACCAGGTGCCCGGGCGCCACGTGCCGCGCGGCCTCAAGCACCTCATGCGTGCCCATCAGGTTGGACCGGGTATAGGAATGCGGCGCGTCGATCGAATACCGCACGCCGGCCTGTGCCGCGAGGTGGATGATCACATCGGGTTGCACCCGATCGACCAGGGCGGTGATCCGGCCCTCTTCCTCCAGCATGCCCTGGTGGTGCGAGAACGCGTCATGGTCCTGTAGCCGGTCCAGCCGGGCCTGTTTGAGCGCCGGGCTGTAATAGGGGGTCAGGCCATCATAGCCCACAACGGTCCAGCCCGCATCCAGCATCCGCCGGGCCAGGTGGAAGCCCACAAAACCGGCTGCGCCGGTCATGAACACAGTGCCTGCCATCCCCTGACCTCTTTTCCCGTCTCGTCCCGCCTCTGCCCGGACCCGTTCAACGCGGGCGCGGTGCAGCGCCCACATAGACCCCTACGGTGTCACGAACAACTGGCGATCACCGGGGCGTGCTGTTCCGTTGGCAGCGGCGCGCAAATCAGCACCGGCGGCGCGCCGCCGCTGCCGCGGCCCGGTGCAGGCAATTCGCCGGTGGTCAGCCCCATACGAACAGGGTAGGCCTCCGGGTCATAGACAGATGTCCGCCCGGTGCGGACGGCCCTTTTTGAACGAGAGAGACAGATGAAGATTGCAATTGCCGGCCTGGGCTATGTGGGTGTGTCAAATGCGGTGCTCCTGGCCCGGAAATACGAGGTCACGGCCCTGGACATCAGCCAGGAGCGCGTGAATGCCATCAATGCGGGCACCTCCCCCATTCAGGACGCCGAGGCCGAGGCAGCCCTGGCCGCGGGCGGGCTGTCGCTGCAGGCCACCACCGAGCCGGCGCAGGCCTATGCGGATGCAGATTTCGTCATCGTGGCCACGCCGACCAACTACGACCCCCGGACCAACTATTTCGACACGTCCTCGGTCCAGGCGGTCATCGCCGAGGTGACGCGCCTGGCCCCGCAGGCCGTCATCGTCGTCAAATCCACCATCCCCGTCGGCTTTATCGAGGAGCTGGGCCAGGACAACGTGATCTTCTCGCCCGAATTCCTGCGCGAGGGCCGGGCGCTGTATGACAACCTCTACCCCTCGCGCATCATCGTGGGCGAGCGGTCGGACCGGGCGCGCGCCTTTGCCGACCTGCTGGTCGACTGCGCCGAGGCCACGGACATCCCCGTGCTGTTCACCGGCCCCGGCGAGGCCGAAGCCATCAAGCTTTTTGCAAACACGTTCCTGGCCATGCGGGTCGCCTATTTCAACGAGCTGGACAGCTATGCGCTGTCCAAGGGCCTGTCGAGCCGCGAGATCATCAAGGGCGTCTGCCTCGATCCGCGGGTGGGCGATCACTACAACAACCCGTCCTTCGGCTATGGCGGCTATTGCCTGCCCAAGGACACCAAGCAGCTTCTGGCCAATTACGACCAGGTGCCGCAGAACATGATCAACGCCATCGTGGACGCCAACACCACGCGCAAGGATTTCATCGCCGCCCATCTGGTGGGCCGCAACCCGGCCCGCGTGGGTGTGCACCGGCTGACGATGAAGACCGGGTCCGACAATTTCCGCGACAGTTCGATCCAGGGGATCATGAAGCGGATCAAGGCCAAGGGGATCGAGGTCATCGTCTATGAACCCCAGCTTGAGGCAGAGCATTTCTTTCACTCGCGGGTGGAACGGGATCTTGCGGCCTTCAAGGCGGAATGCGACGTGATCATCGCCAACCGCATGTCGGACGAGCTGGAGGATGTCGCGGACAAGGTCTTTACCCGCGATCTGTTTGGCGCGGACTAGACCCGGCCCAGGGCGGCGGCCAGCATCAGAAGCCGCTGTTCCAGCCCGCTCTGGCGATAGGCGCCCAGGTGCCGCCACAGGGCCATGCGGGCCGGACCTGCGCGCCGCGGGGCGGCGGCCCGGTAGAGATCAAGGGCCGTGCGTGCCGCCCCTGTCAGCGGCACCCCTGCCCCGCCAAGGGCTGCCAGATTTGTCCCGATCCAGTCGCCATAGGTCCCGTCGAGGATCTGGCGCAGCCGGGCCAGTTGCGCCCGGCGGCCCCGGTGCGCGCCCATCACGTTGCCCCGGTGCTGGCGGTAGAGCAGCGTGGCCGCGTCATCGACGACCACCTGCCCCCCGCTGGCGGCGATCAGCAGGTACAGCCACCAGTCGTGATGGGGCACCGCCACCGGCCCGGCCTGCCGGACGCGAGCCAACGCCTCTGGCGACAGCACCGTGGAATGGCCCGACACCACGTTCTGCACCAGCGCGTTGCACAACCCCGGCGCCCGGGCCGGTGGGCGCGACCCGCCGATGGGCTGCAGATCGGTGTCCACATGCACGCTTTGCGCGCCATAGAGCGTGACGGGGTCCGCCGCGTCCATCCGGGCCAGCGCGCGGGCCAGCTTGTCGGGGCGCCAGACATCGTCCTGATCCGACACGGCCACATGGGTCCGGGGCAGATCCGGATGGCACAGCGTGGTCAGGAAATTCCGCGCCGCGCCCCGGCGCCCAGCCCGTCCGGGCCGCTCCAGCAGGCGGATGTCGTGCCGGTCCCCATGGGCCGCCCGAAAGGCGTGCAGGATGTCCAGGGTCGCATCGTCCGACCCGTCATCGCTGATCCACAGCGCCCAGTTTGCATGGGTCTGATCCAGGTAGGACTGCAATTGCGCATCCAGATGCGTGGCCCCGTTGCAGGTGCACAAAACGATGGTCACAGGCAGGGCGGCGCGGCTCATGCCCCGCCTCATGCCGTACGCAGGCGTCGCGATCCAGACAATTTTCGGCATAGGCCACAAAGCTGCCACCCGTGGACACAAAGTTGCCGCCCCCGGCACAAAGCTGCCACCGTCTGTTGTCCCTCTGTTAGCTGCCCGCCCGCATCCTGAACCCACTCAGGGGTGAGTGACGTCATAGGAGCCGAGGGTGGGCAGGTTTGCTTTTGTAGAGACGATTCTGGGCGGTCCCGCGGTCTATCTGACGGGTCTGAGCGACCTTGACGTGGTCTGGGACGGCGGTCAGGCGCGGCTTTACGCAACCACCGCCTTTGGCGGCGGCACGTCGGTGTTCAGCATCGGCCAGAGCCTCGGGGTGATCGAACAGCAGGCGATGGGCAGTGGCGGCACCCTGGGCGACGTGTCCGAGCTTGAGGCCGTGACCGTGAACGGCCAGGACGTGATGGTGCGCTTCGGCCAGCTTTCGACCGGGCTCGAAGGTTATGTGATCAACGGCAACGGGTCGCTGGGCGGCAAGGTGACATTGAACGCACCCGGCACCCAGAGCTTTGCCGCGCTCGAGGTCATGCAGGTGGGCGGCACCCAGATCCTGATCACCAGCGACAGCGACGGGGCTGGCCTGACGGCCTGGACCCTGTCCGGCACCACCATGGTACAGAAAAGCACCGTCAATTTCGGCAGCGCCAATGGCGGCGTCGACATTCCCGCCCTCGCGCAGGTGCAGGTGGGCAGCGATCATTTCGTGCTGGCGGTGTCGGCGACGGACAACAGCCTGGCCAGTTTCAAGGTGGGCAGCAACGGCGCCCTGCAGGCCGGCGACAGCCTCGATGCGATGACCGGGCTGGGCATCGCCACGCCCACAGCACTTGTCACGGCAGAGATGGGCGGGGTGGCCTATGCGTTGGTGGCCGCGGCAGGCAGTTCGTCCATCAGTGTGGTCAAGGTGGGGGCAAATGGCGATCTGCTGGTGACCGACCACGTGATCGACAGCCTCGACACCCGGTTCCAGGGGATCACCGCGCTTGAGGTGGTCGAGGCCGATGGCCGCATCTTCGTGCTGGCGGGCGGGGCTGATGACGGGCTCAGCCTGATGACGCTGCTGCCGGGCGGGCGGCTTTTGCACCTCGACACCATCGCCGATGACACGCTGACGGCCCTGACCAACATCACCGACATCACCGCAGCGTATGTGAACGGCCGGATCGAGGTGTTTGCCGCCGGGTCCGGTGAGGCGGGCATCACCCGGTTGCAGATCGACCCCGGCCCGCTGTCGGCCCCCCTGACCGGCTCGGGGAATGCCGACACGCTGACCGGGGGTGCGGCAGGTGACGTGCTGTGGGGGGGTGCCGGAAACGACCGGTTGATCGGCGGCGGCGGGGCCGACATCCTGATCGACGGATCGGGCAGCGATCAGCTGTGGGGCGGCGCGGGCAGTGACAGGTTCCTGATGATCCAGGATGGTCAGACGGACCGGATCCGGGATTTTCAGGTCGGGGTCGACTGGATCGACCTGTCGGAATACAGCTTTCTCTATGCCCTGAACCAGCTTGAGATCCGCAGCACCGCCGCAGGCGGCGAGATCACATATCGTGGCGAAACCCTCGTGATAGAGACGCATAACGGCGCCTCATTGAGCGTCGCGCAGATTGCCGGGCGGATCGACTTCGGCCTGCAGCACATGCTGCAGCCGATCGAGGAAACATCTCCACCTCCACCCCCTCCGCCGCCACCACCACCCCCTCCGCCGGATCCGACAGAGCCGCAGGACCTTGGCGGCACATCGGGCAATGACAGCCTTGTTGGCACGGCAGGGGCCGAAACCATCACCGGGCAGGGCGGGCGCGACACCATATACGCCATGGGCGGCGCCGACACGGTGGATGGCGGCACGGGCAATGACCTGCTGGATGGCGGCAACGGGGCCGATCTGATCCGGGCCGGATCGGGCAATGACACGCTGATCGGGGGCAATGGCGATGACACTCTGGAAGGCGGCGAGGGCCGCGACACGGTGCAGGACGGTGCGGGCCGGGACAGCCTGACCGGCGGCGGCGGCAACGACACCTTCGTGCTGGCGGCCGACGGGGTCACCGACACCATCCGCGACTTCAACCCCAACAACGACACGATCGACCTGCGGGCGTTCACGGACCTGACGGCCCTGTCCCAGCTGCAGATCACCAGCACCGCCACCGGGGCCGAGCTGGTGTTCGAGGGCGAGCGGCTGATCGTGATCGCGCACAATCAACACCCCATGACTGCCGGCAGCTTTGCCGAGGCGGGCGTGGTGCTGATGAACACGCCGCCGCCCCCCCCACCCCGGACATCGCGGGCACCGCGGGGGACGATGCGTTGCAGGGGGCAACCAGGGCGAGTGGCTGCACGGCTTTGGCGGGCGCGACATGCTGAACGCAGGCGGCGGTGATGACCGGCTGACCGGCGGATCCGGCAATGACACGCTGCGCGGCGGCGCGGGCGCGGACCAGATGGAAGGCGGCGACGGGCGCGATTGCGCGGATTACCGGACCGCGGGCGCCGGTGTGCGGGTCGATCTTATGGATGTCGCCGCCAATACAGGCGAGGCGACGGGCGACGTTTTCGTCAGTATCGAGGACCTCTATGGCTCGACCCATACCGACGGTCTGCATGGCGACAGGCAGAACAACCGGCTCTGGGGCATCGGCGGCAATGACACGCTGGAAGGGCGCGGCGGCAATGACACACTTTACGGCGGCAACGGCCGCGATGTGCTGATCGGGGGCCTCGGGGCGGACCGGCTGGACGGCGGGGCGGACCGGGACCGGGCGGATTACCGAAGCGCCACCACCGCACTGCGGGTCGACCTGCAGGACGCAAGCCTGAACACCGGTGCGGCGGCAGGCGATACGTTCATCAGTATCGAAGACCTTTACGGTGCGACCCAGGCGGATGATTTGCGCGGCGACGGGCAGGACAACCGGCTCTGGGGCATCGGCGGCAATGACACGCTGGAAGGGCGCGGCGGCAATGACACGCTCTATGGCGGCAATGGCCGCGATGTGCTGATCGGGGGCGCCGGGGCCGATCGGATGGAAGGCGGCGCCGACCGCGATCTGGCCGATTACAGCGGCGGCGCGGGCCCCGTGCGCATCGACATGGAGGTCGCCGCGCGCAACACCGGCGACGCGGCCGGTGACAAGCTGATTGATATCGAGGACATCCGCAGCACCGACCGGGGGGATGACTTGCGCGGTGACGGGCAGGACAACCGCTTCTGGGGCGGGTCCGGGAATGACACCCTGACCGGGCGCGATGGGCGGGACAGTCTCTATGGCGGGGCAGACAACGACGCGCTGAACGGCGGCACCGGCGGGGACCGGCTGGACGGCGGTGCGGGGCGCGACCGGGTCGAATACCGCACGGCCACCACCGGCGTCGTGATCGACATGCAGGACATGTCCCGCAACACCGGCGAGGCGGCGGGCGACACCTATGTCAGCATCGAGGACCTGTTCGGATCGGCCCACGAGGACGACCTGCGCGGCGACGGGCAGGACAACCGGCTCTGGGGCATCGGCGGCAATGACACGCTGGAAGGGCGCGGCGGCAATGACACGCTCTATGGCGGCAATGGCCGCGATGTGCTGATCGGGGGCGCCGGGCGCGACCGGCTCGAGGGGGGCGCGGACCGCGACCGGGCGGATTACCGCGATGCGGGTCCCGATCTGGTGATCGACATGAAACAGATCAGCCTCAACACGGGCGAGGCCCGGGGAGACCGCTATATCGAGATTGAGGATCTTTATGGCGGCGCCCACGGCGACGATCTGCGCGGCGACCGGCAGGACAACCGCATCTGGGGATCGGGTGGCCACGACACGCTGGACGGGCGCGGCGGCGATGACACGCTCTATGGCGGCAGCGGCAATGACCGGCTCGAGGGCGGTGCGGGCGTGGACCGGCTGGACGGCGGCAATGGGCACGACACGCTGGTGGCAGGCGCCGGGCGCGACACGCTCAGCGGCGGGGCGGGCGATGACACCTATGTGGGCGGGGCCAGCGCAGACACGTTCATCATCGTGTCGGGGCGCGATCAGGTCGATGATTTCGAACTGGGCCGCGACGTGCTGCGGCTCGACGATGCGATGTGGGGCGGCGGGCAACTGACGGCCCAAGAGCTGGTCAACAGCTTTGGCCGGATCGACAATGGCGACGCCTACCTGTCCTTTGGCGGCGGCAACCGGGTGGTGCTGACGGATGTGGCGGATCTGGCCGCCCTTGCCAACGATATCGACATTTTCTGACGCCCTTTTGCCGGATCACCCGCGCGGTCGGGCTTTTGTTTGCAAAGGTCTGACGGGATTTGTAAGCCGGGCCATATTGAAACACGAGAAAGATTGACCTCGCATGTGGAAGACCTTTGCGTCCCCGGCAGAGCTGGACCGGGACCGGTTCGACAAGGAGATCGAAAAACCTGCCGCCCGCACCCGCTACGTGATGCATTTCACACCGCGATCGGGCAGTTCCTGGCTGACCGATCTGGCGATGCGCACCAAGCGGCTCAGCCAGCCGGGGGAATGTTTCAACCCCAATTTCATGCCGCGCATGACCCGGGCGCTGAACGCGCGGAACATGGATGAATATATCGCGATCCTCGAACGGCGGCGCAACACGCGCAATGTCTATGGATTTCAGATCACCCATCACCAGCTGATCAAGGTCTTTGGTAAAAACGCGGCCTTTGCGGCCCGTTTCCCGGTGGCCGACTGGCACAGCTTTTTCCTGATCCGCGAGGACATCGTGGCCCAGGCCGTGTCCCTGCACAAGATGGTGCAGACCGACATCAGCCACGCCCCCCAGGTCAGCGCCGATGACATCACCGAACGCGAGCGGGCCTATGCCTATGACGGGGCCGAAATCAAACGCTGGCTTGCCCATATCCTGGCCGCCGAACAGGGGTCAGAGGCGTTCTTTGCCGAAACAGGCGCCCGGCCCTTTCGCATGAGCTATGAGCGCAACCTCGCGGTCAAACCGCACCGGGTCGTCAACACCATGTGCCGCCATCTGGGCATTGCCCGGCTCAAGACACCGCCCCCCGACAGCACCCACAGCAAGGTCGGCACCGGGCAAAACACTGACTATGCCGCGCGGTTTCGGGACGAATATCCCGACGTCGTCGCCGAGACCGACGCCCTGCGCGCCCCGACACTGGCCCGGCTCGAGGAGTATCGCCCGCCTGCGCAGCGCGACTGATCCCTCCCGGCATGTCCCGCGCCCAGGTCGGCGGTCAGGCGCGCGTCACGTGCTGTGGGCCATGTTGTCCTTGTGGTGGGCGATGCCCTCTTCGATGTCGTCATAGTAGGTCAGCTGCCCGCCCTCGAGCACGGCCGCCGCATCGCACATGCTGCGCACCATGCCCAGACTGTGCGACACCATGATGGCGCCTGCATGCTCCATGCGGGCGTTGAACAGCACCCGGCTGCGGTCGCGAAAGGCCGCGTCGCCCACCGACGTGACCTCGTCCACCAGATAGGTGTCAAAGTCGATGCCCATCGACACGCCAAAGGCCAGCCGCGATTTCATTCCCGAGGAATAGGAAAAGATCGGCAGGTGGAAATGCGGCCCTAACCCGGCGAAATCCTCGACAAAGGCCACCAGCTCATCGGTGTCCACGCCATAGATCCGGGCCACGAAACGCACGTTCTGCGCCCCCGTCAGGTCAAGGTGGAACGACCCGGCAAAGCCCACCGGCCACGAGATCGTGCCTTCCGACACGATCTCGCCCGAGGTGGGATCGAGCGTGCCGGCAATCATCTTGAGCAAGGTGGACTTGCCCGCGCCATTGCGCCCCAACAGGGCCACCGACCGGCCCTTGGGAAAGGTCATGTTGAGATTGTCGGCCACCACCTTCTGTTCGCCCTTCAGGCGAAAGATCTTGGTGAGGTTCCTGAGCTCGATCATGGTCGCCCCCTGCCCCCGTACAGGGCCATGTGCCGGATCATGTGCCGGATCATGTGCCGGGCACGGCCCCGGCGCCGCTCAACGCCTGTCGCGCAGCGCATAGGCCACCAGAACGGCAATCGCCCAGGCCAGGAAGATGAACAGGCTCACCAGGCCCAGCAGGGTCCACCGCTTGGGGTAATCCGCACGCTGGGCTTCGGTGGGCAGCACGTGGGCAGCCAGGTAGCGGCTTTGGCGGCGGGCCTCGGCCACGGCGGAATCGTAGGAGGCCAGCGCCCCGGTATAGCTGCGCTCGGCAAATTCGCGGTCGGCGGCCAGGCGCTCGAACTCGCCCACCAGGTTGGCAAAGACCTCGCCCTCGGCCCCGTCATCGCCAAAGCCCAGCTTGCGGCGTTCCTGACTGATCATCTCCTCGACCACGCGCACGCGCCGTTCGGCCTGTTCGATGCGCGGGTCGTTGTCACGCGCGATGTCGCGCAGCAGGTTGACCTCGATCAGGGCCTCGCTCAGCTGGCTTTGCAGCGATCCCAGCAGGCCCGCCTGGGTGGCGATGTCGGTTTCGGGATCCACCATCTGGTTGAGATTGCGAAATTCCGTGACCGCGGCCCGGGCATCGCGCAACCGGTCCTCGGCCTGGGTCAGATCGGCGCGCGCATAGCGGATGGAATCCTCGCGCGCGATGTCCGACAGCTCGTTGATCATGGCCGAGGACCGGTCATAGATCGCCGTGGCGATGGCCGTGGCGTCGTCGGGCCGGAAGGCCAGGACGCGCACCTCGATCAGGCCCGAACCGCTGTCATAGTAGATGCGCACCTTGCGCTCCCAGTGCCCCACCAGATCCTCGATCGTGCCTGTGGCATCGTAGGAAAAGAACGGGTCTGCATCGCCGGGCAGGGACCAGATCGTGTCGAGATCCAGCAGGGCGTCGATGTCGGAGACCAGTTGCTGGCTCTGGATGAACTCATAGAGAATGTCGGTGTCGGACGAGCTGGACCCGGACAGCTCGGTGATCCCGCCCAGCAGCTCGACCGCCGACCCCGCCTCTTCCTTGCGCACGGAAAAGGCCACGGTCGAGGCATATTGATCGACGGCGCGTTCCCACAGATACCAGGCCACCCCGCCCGAGGGCAGCATGACCAGCAGCACGAAGCTCAGCAACACACCCCAGTGCCGCCGCCGCACGCGGGCCGGACGGGCCGGGGGGCTCGATGGCGGGGGGGCCGGCGCAGGTGCGGGCACCTCGACCGCCTGTTGCGCGGCCTCCTTGCGGGCTTTTTTCCGCTTACGCTGCTCGGCCTGACGCGCCGCCGCCTCATCGGCGGGCCCTATTTCATGCACGTCCGCTGCGGATACAGGGCGATTGGATGCAGGTGCGGGGATATTTGCCATGTGGTTGTGACTTGAGCTTATCAAATTTATCCTGACAGCATGTTGGTAGCCAATCCGACGATTGAAGGCCAGCAGAGATGGCGAGATACAGCCACCCGGTGATCCGTGTGCCCCCACAAGAGGCGATCCGATGACAGACTTCCCCGCCCCGCAGAAACCGGTGCGCGCGGTCCGGCGCTTTGCCAGCCTGCGCACCATCCTGGCCCTGATCCTGCGGGAGATGTCGACAACCTATGGCCGCTCGCCCGGCGGATATATCTGGGCGGTGCTGGAACCCGCGCTCGGCATCGCGCTTTTGTCGGCCCTGTTCTCGCTTGGCTTCCGGTCGCCGTCGATCGGGATCAACTTTGCGATCTTCTATGCCACGGGCATGGTGCCGTTCCTGATGTACACGGACCTGTCGGGCAAGGTGGCCACATCGCTGCTGTTCTCCAAGCGGCTGCTGGAATATCCGACCGTGACCTATGTGGATGCCATGGTGGCCCGGTTCATCGTCAACCTGCTGACGCAGCTGATGGTGGGCTATGTGATCTTCGTGGGCATCCTTGTCATCTTCGAGACGCGGACCGCCCCAGACCTGCCGGTGATCTTCTCGGCCTTTGCCATGGCGGCGGTGCTGGCCATCGGGGTGGGCACCATCAACTGCTTCCTGTTCACCATGTTCCCGATCTGGCAACGGGCCTGGTCGGTGCTGACCCGGCCGCTCTTCATCATCTCATGCATCTTCTTTCTGTTCGAAAGCATCCCGCAGCCCTACCGGGACATCCTGTGGTACAACCCGCTTGTGCATGTGGTGGGGATGATGCGGCGGGGGTTCTATCCCAGCTATGACGCCACCTATGTCGAGCCGCTCTATGTCTATGGGCTGGGCCTGGGGCTGTGGCTGATCGGGCTGGTGTTTCTCAGCCGCTATCACCGCTTCCTGCTGAATGACGGCTAGAAGCCGGGCCGGTCAGCGCTGCGCCAGATAGGCGGCGACGGCCTCGTTGCCCAACCCGTGCGCCTGCACCAGCTCCGGCGGCAACCGCACCGTGTGCGGGGCCAGCCGCTGCATCTGACGGCCAAGCCCCTCCAGCGCGCGGGCCGGGGCCGGGGTCTGCGCCAGCGCCTGCAGCGCGGGCGCCTGGGCCAGGGCCAGGGCATCCATGTCCTCTTGCGTGGCGACCTGACAGGCCGCTTCGGGCGGCAGCTGGTCCATCGGGGCCTCGATCCACTGACCCAACCAGTCCAGATCGGCCCGCCGCCCGGCAACATGCCGGGCCAGAAGCGGGCGCGCAAAGCCAAAGGACGGCCCGCCGACCTGCGCCAGCCGGGCGATGAATTTGCGCTTGCGCCGGGGCGCATCGGGGCCGGGCAGAAACACGCGCCCCTGCCGGTTCCACAGATACAGCAGCGCCACCGCCCCCGCAGGCAGGCCGGTGTTCTGCGGCGGCAATGCACGCAGGCGCGCCCCATCCAGACCCAGAAGATGCGCAAAATCCCGCACCACGTCGCCCCCCACCAGATGGTCCCGCAGGTAGGGACGCAGGACCACCTGATCGGCCCCCAAAAGCTGAACCCACGGCTCCAGCTTGTCGCGATAGGCCACCACCGGCAGCGTGAACCGGTCCAGCCGGTTCCTGACCCGCTGCTGAAACATGCTGACCACCAGATCGGCGGGCGGGCGCACATAGGCCACGGCCCGGAACCGGTCAAAGAAGGGGGCCAGCCAGTCCAGCAGGCGGGCGATGCGCGGCGCCGTCATCCGGCCCGAGGTCAAACCCTCGCCGCTGATGATGATGTCCTGCGTGGTCCGCGACAGAAACGCCTCGAGATGGCGGCGGGTGCGGTCACGCAGGGCCGCTTCGCCCGCTGCATCAAGGCCCTGCTTGGCCAGCTGTTCGAGCTTGCCCTCCTCGGGGGTCAGCGCCTGCAACAGCATGGCCAGGGAATGGTTGGGGGCCAGCCCGGTGTCGGCCATGGCCCAGCGGTCGCAGGCATAGCCCCGAGCGCCTGTTGCAGGGCGGTGCTGCCGGTCTTGTGCATGCCGATGTGAAACAGGCAGGTGCGCATGTCAGCCCCGCCCGGCGCGGGCGGCCCCCGCCGCGGGGGCGGTCATCCGGGTGACCAGATCATCGACATCGGGCTTGCCCTGCATGTCCAGCGGGATCACCCCACCCTGCCCCGTGCGGGCGGCCGCGGCACGCACGGTGTCGCCCTGCGCGCCCAGATCAAAGGCCCAGACCGGCAGCCCCGTCGCCAGCGCCTCATGCGTGGTATAGGAAAACGTCTCGGGCCACACCGACGGGATCAACCAGCAGGTGATGCCATAGCGGGCTGCCAGATTGGGCACATGCTCCACCTGGTAACTGCCATGCACGCGCGCGGGCGGCGGCAGGTGATAGGCCGGGTCGATATTGCCGACAACCACAAGATCGGCGGCCCCGCTCTGGCCCAGATGACGGGCCAGATCCTGCAACAGTCCTGCCCCCTTCTGATAGCCGATATTGCCCAGCACACCGATCACCGGGCGGGCACCCTGTGCCGGCGGGCGCACCCGCGCGATCCCGGTCAGGTCCGGGCTGTGCGGCGCGACCACACAGGCGTCCGCCGCCTCCGGATAGGCCGTCTGCAACAGATCACGACTGTTGTCGGAAAAGGCCACGATCCGGTCCGCTCCGGCCAGCAAGCCACCCCAGGCGGTGCGCCACTCCGACAGCGGGACCGGCGTGCCGTCGGCGCGTTCGGACTGGTGTGCAGGATCGGCATTGTCCATCGCGGGCACCCCCCGGTAGCGCCCCTTTGCATCCAGCAGCGTGTAGGACGGGCTGAGCGGCAGGAAATCATGCAGCAACACCTCGATCCGGTCCTGCGGGCCCCGCTTGAGCCGGGTCAGAACGCTGGGCAGGGTGACCGGATCCTCATGGCCCACCCCGTTGGAATAGATGATCCGTCGCCGGGTCAGCGGCGCCAGCAGGCGCGACAGCACGCCGGTGTCGTCAAGCGCGACCTGGGTCACCCCGCCGGGGCCATGCACACCCAAAAGCCAGGGCAACGGCCCGCCCACGCGCAGGGTTACGGCCGCGCCGCCTGCGGCAATGTCCGCCGCGATGCGCCCCTGCAGATAGGTCTCGGCCCCGCCGCCCATGGTGTGGCCCAGATAGATCGGCACCGCCCCGTCCGACCCGACCCGTGCCCCGACCTGTGCCCCGACCTGTGCCTGAGCCCAGGCCAGCCCCAGCACCACGCGCGCGCTGACCAGCGGATCGGTCTGGATGAAATCCTGCACCATGGTATCATAGCCGGGATAGCGCTCGGAAATGATGGCATTGTTCTTGAGCACAAGCGCCTGTTTCGCCGCGCTGCCAAAAGAGCTGCCGCCGCGATGTTCGACAAACAGCGTGGCAATGCCCAGATGCCGCCCGCCCAGGGCGGCAATGCGGCGGCACCAGTCGACCTCTTCCCCGTATCCGCGGCCAAAATACGTGTCTAACAAGGGGACTTTGTCCAGAAAGCGGCGGTTCATGGCCATGCAGAACCCCACGCCCGTGGGGGCCTCGGCCCGGGTGGTGCCCGGTGGGCCGGGGGGCAGCGTCTGCGCCACGCGGTCGATGGCATCCGCCATGCCGCGTGCCAGCGCGCCGCGCTGGCAGATCGCAGGCACGGTAAAGATCTCGGCATCGTTTGACATCGGCGTGACGCTGGCCACGCTGTCATCGGCCAGCATCGGGGCCAGCAGGCGGCTGGCCCAGCCTTGCGGCACCAGCGCGTCGGAATTCAGCAGCACCACATGCCCCGCGCGCCCTGCGGCCGCCTCAAGGCCCGTATTGACCGCCCGGATAAATCCGAGGTTGTCGTCATGTTCGATCAGGGTGATGCGCGGCGCGTCCCCCTGCCCCTCTCCCTGTCCCTGCGCATGCTCGGCCGCCCAGTCGCGCAGGAAGGGCCGCACGCGCGGGTCGGTCGAGCCATCCTCGATCATCACCAGATGCCAGGGCAGATCGGTGTGGGACAAAACCCGGGACAACGCCTCCTGCAACAGCTCGAACGCGTTGAAGACCGGCAGGACGATGGTGATCGGCGCAGCACTTTCGCCCCTGTCAGAGACTGCTTCAGTCTTTGCAGACGGCAGCACGGCCGGATCGAAGCGCAGCGCCCACGCGCCGGGCTCCTCAAAGCGCAGGCCGCGCTTGATGGGTGCGCGCAGCGCGTCGTCACGGGTCACGAGCCAGCGGAGGATGACGGGGGCGATGCGCCAGACATCCCGGACAAAGGCCTGCCCCACCCGCAGGCGTGCCCGCCTGCGCGCCCGGGCCGACGGCATGGCGATGGGAAAGACATGGGGCCGGGTCGGGCCGTTCAGCACAAGATGGCAGGCCGCGGCCCCGTCATAGGCCCCCTCGACCACGAACCCATAGGGCTGTACCGGATCCAGATCATGGGCCGCCGACACATCCAGCCGCGACAGGGTCGGCTGGCCTGCATGGGAGGTGCCCCCGATCACCAGATCCAGCGTGCGGGTCCGGCACCAGCCCGACACGCGGATCAGGCCGCGGGTCAGATGAACCCGTTCGACCTGACCCATCGCCTCGCCCGACCCCTCATCGCTCAGCGCAAAGCCGGGCGCCTCGAGATCCTCGTGCCAGCGGGCATAGCGCCTGAAAAGCTGTATGGCGCGGCGGAACATCGGCGTGCCCCGGTCCTAGCCCAGCAACTCGTGAAGATACTCGCCATAGGTGTTCTTGCGGAAGAGCTCCGCCCGTTCCTTCAGCTGCTCGGTGGTGATCCAGCCGTGCTCATATGCGATCTCGTCGGGGCTGCCGGTCTGCAGGCCCTGGCGCATCTGCAAGGTGCGCACGAAATTGCCCGCATCCAGCAGGCTGCCATGGGTGCCGGTGTCCAGCCAGGCATAGCCGCGGCCCATGCGCTGCACGTTCAGCGTGCCCTCGTGCAGATAGGTTTCCAGCAGGGTCGTGATCTCGACCTCGCCCCGGGCCGAGGGTTTGACCCCGCGGGCGCGTTCCGGCGCCGTGCCATCCAGAAAGTACAGCCCCGTCACCGCATAGTTCGAGGGCGGCACCTCGGGCTTTTCGATGATCGACCGGGCCGCACCCGCATCGTCGAAATCCACCACGCCGTAGCGCTCTGGATCGGCCACGTGATAGCCAAAGACGGTGCCGCCCGCGTCGGCCTGATCGGCGGCGTCCATCAGCTTGGGCAGGCCGTGGCCGAAAAAGATGTTGTCGCCCAGCACCATGGCCGACGGCGCACCGGCCAGGAAATCCTCGGCCAGGATATAGGCCTGCGCCAGCCCGTCGGGGCTGGGCTGCACGATATAGGTCAGCGCGATGCCCCAGGCGCTGCCGTCGCCCAAGGTGCGCTTGAACTGGTCCTGGTCCTGCGGCGTGGTGATGACGGCGATCTCGCGGATGCCCGCCAGCATCAGCACCGACAGGGGGTAATAGATCATCGGCTTGTCATAGATCGGCAGCAGCTGCTTCGACACACCGATGGTGATGGGATAAAGCCGCGTGCCGGAGCCCCCGGCCAGGATGATGCCCTTGCGCTTGGTCATACTATGGGTCCTTCGTGAAATGGATGCAGTTGGAATGGGATCAGGCGGCAGCGCTCAGATCGGCCAGCACCTCGGCCAGGCCCGCGCGCCAATCGGGGCGCTCGATGCCAAAGGTGGCCTTGAGGCTGGAACAGTCCATGCGGGAATTGGGGGGACGGACCGCCGGGGTCGGAAAGTCGCTGGTGGGGATGTCCACGACTTCGGGGGCCAGACCCGCCTGGGCAAAGATCTCACGCGCGAAATCGGCCCAGCTGACATCCGGGCTGCCCGAGAAATGATAGGTGCCGCTGGCGCCCTGCCCCGCGGCCAGGGCCTGGGCCATGCGCCAGCAGGCGCGCGCGATGTCGCGGGCGGGCGTGGGCCCACCGATCTGGTCGGCCACGATGGTCAGCCGGTCCCGCTCGGCGCCAAGGCGCAGCATGGTCTTTACGAAATTGCCGCCATGGGCGGAAAACACCCAGGACGTGCGCAGGATGGCATGGGCGCCGCCCGCGGCGCGCACGCCCTCCTCGCCCGCCAGCTTGGTGCGGCCATAGGCGCCCAGGGGGCCGGTGGGATCCTCGGGGCGCCAGGGCGCCTCCCCGTCCCCGGCAAAGACATAATCGGTCGAGATGTGGATGAAGGGCACACCCAGTGC
This sequence comes from Tateyamaria omphalii, assembly GCF_001969365.1. NCBI lineage: Bacteria > Pseudomonadati > Pseudomonadota > Alphaproteobacteria > Rhodobacterales > Roseobacteraceae > Tateyamaria > Tateyamaria omphalii. Next base: position 28,836 of record NZ_CP019319.1, read on the forward strand.
GGCAGCGGCAGCGGCCATGGCGGCGGGCGCCTCCCCGTTCACGACGCGGGCGGCCTCTTCTTCCTCTTCGGCGCGGTCGACGGCGGTGTAGGCGGCGGCATTGATCACCGCCTGCGGGGCCGCTGCCCGGATCGCGGCCGCACAGGCGGCGGGATCGCCCAGATCGGCCCGGTCACGGCCCAGATGGGTCGCGCTGACCCCCTCCGGCGCCTGCAGGGCCAGCTCGCGGGCGACCTGGCCGCTGGCGCCGAAAATCAAAACATCCATCTCAATTCTCCTTCTCGGGATCATAGCCAAAGCGGGCATAGTCCCGTGCAAAAATCCGGGCCACCGCCACGCGGTCGGCCTTGCGCACCGGCGGGCGCGGCGGCAGGTCCTGCGTGCGGCTGGCAAAAATATCCGCCCGGGTGTTCTGTGTGCCGATCTGGCGCGGGCCATCCGCGTTGCCCGCCTGCGCGTCCAGCCAGGCCACGACCGGCTCCAGCCCGTCCTCCAGCCGGAAAATCACCGCCTCCTCGGGCACCAGGTCGTCCATGGGGCGGGCGTGGTTGTCCAGATACCAGGGCTTGCTGGCATGGGCGTCCTCGACGGTGGTCAGCCACGCGCCAAACGAGGTCTTCCTGGGAATCCGCCCGATCACGTCGCGCTGCACCTGAAAGGCGCTGCGCAAGCGGTCCACCGGGTCGCGCACCACGGCAAAGCTGCAGGCAAAGAACCCCGGCGGAAACAGCCGCTCCAGCGCGCTGACCGGCAGGTGCTGGGGCGACGATTTGGTCCAGCGCTGCGGACCGGACTGTTCGCGAAAGGCGCGGTCGACAAAGGCTAGTGGTCCGAACCGCTCTGCCAGATAGGTCTCGATCGAAGAGCCCGCACATTTGGGCACATGGGCAAAAAATCCCAGATCAGAGCCTATGCGGAAGATCGGCATGGACCCTACCCTGTCTTGCCCAGGCGCTCTCCGACACCGCTGCGGGCCTGCAGGGCGCGCCACCAGTCTTCATTGTCCAGATACCATTGCACCGTCTTTTCCAGACCCTGTTCCAGGGTCACGGAGGGGCGCCAGCCCAGTTCGGTGGCGATGCGGGTCGGGTCGATGGCATAGCGCATGTCGTGGCCCGGACGGTCGGTCACATAGGTGATTTGCTCTGCGTAGGGACTGCTTTTGGGGCGCTTGTCATCCAGGATGCCGCAGATCGTGGTGACGATGTCGATGTTGCGGGCCTCGTTCTCGCCGCCGATATTGTAGCTGCGGCCCAGCTCGCCCTTTTGCAGCACAGTCAACAGCGCATCGGCATGGTCCTCGACATAAAGCCAGTCGCGCACGTTCACGCCCTGGCCGTAGACGGGGATGTCCTTGCCCTCGAGCGCGTTGATGATGACCACGGGCACCAGCTTTTCAGGGAAATGGAAGGGGCCGTAATTGTTGGAACAATTGGTCAGCACGATGGGCAGGCCATAGGTCTCGCCCCAGGCGCGCACCAGGTGGTCGGACGCGGCCTTGGAGGCCGAATAGGGGCTGCGCGGATCGTAGGGCGTGGTTTCGGTGAACTGGCCCGTCTCGCCCAAGCTGCCGAACACCTCGTCGGTCGAGATGTGGTGAAAGCGGAAGCCCTCGGGCTTGCCCTGCGCGTCCCAATAGCGGCGCGCGGCCTCAAGCAGCGTGTAGGTGCCGGTCACGTTGGTGTGGATGAACTCTCCCGGCCCGTCGATCGACCGGTCCACGTGGCTTTCGGCGGCCAGGTGCATGATCGCATCGGGCTGGTGGGTATCGAGGATGCGCACCATCGCGTCCCAGTCGCAGATATCGGCCTCTTCAAAGGCGTAAAACGGGCTGTTGCCCACGCTCGCCACATTGTCGAGACAGGCGGCATAGGTCAGCTTGTCCACGTTCACCACATGATGTCCCTGCGCCACGGCCTGTCGCACGACGGCAGAGCCGATGAACCCTGCCCCTCCGGTCACCAGAAGTTTCATGATCTATCCTTCAAATTGAAATGGGCTGTTGAAATCCGCAAAGCGCACGGCCTTGCGGTCCTTGTCCGACAGCATGGCCTCTGCCGGGTCAATGCCCCAGTCCAGACCGATCTCGGGAATGTCGAAATAGACGGATCCGTCGCAGTCGGGCGCATAGACATCGGTGCATTTGTACAAAAGTTCAGCATCGGGCGTGCGGGTGACGAACCCGTGCAGGAACCCTTTGGGAATCAGGATCTGCTTGCCGTTTTCGGCCGACAGTTCCGCGCCGACCCACTGGCCATAGGTGGGTGATCCGACACGCACGTCCACCGCCACGTCGAACACGGTGCCTGCGCCGGCACGCACCAGCTTGTCCTGGGCATGGGGGGGCGACTGGTAATGCAGGCCGCGCAGCGTGCCCACCTGACGGCTGAGCGAGTGGTTGTCCTGCACGAACTCCATCTCGATTCCTGCCTTGGCAAATGTCTGCTTGTTCCAGACCTCAGAGAAGAAGCCGCGGTCGTCGCCAAACCGTCTGGGCTGCAGAATCAGAACCCCCGGCAGCTTGGTTTCTTCGATCTGCATGGCGGGATCCTCGGGTCGTTGGTCCTAGTCCCGAGGGTCTTAACAAAGAGGCTGGAGGGTGTCACGTCGCTTCGCCGCGTCGCGGCGAAGCCGCGCTTAACGGGTTAGGCGAAGCCGCGCTTAGCGGGTCAGGCGAAGCCGCGCTCAACGGGTTAGGCGAAGCCACGCTTAACAGGCCAGGCGAAGCCGCGCTCAACGGGTTCGCTTCCTGGCATCGCCTTCAGACCCGGCGGGCAGGCACGGCCCCTGCCCGCCCGGACGTCACCCGCACCCTACCGGTAGCGGCCGCCCTGGCTGGTGGTGCCCGCCGCATTGCCGGGCAGAAAGGTGGCCCCGGCATTGCCCGTGCTCAAAAGCGCGTTTTCATAGATGAAATAGCGCTGCCCCGTGGCCCCGCCGGTAAAGGTCGTGTCGCGCACGCGGGCCACCGACACCTCGCCGCATTTGATGAACATGCCGGCAAAGTCCGGCGTGCCCGTCAGGGTATAATCGGCCTGGTTGATCGACAGCCGCGCCGACAGCTCAAGCCGGGCATGAAACTGCGCCCCGCTCGTGATCCGGCAGGCGCCGGTGACATAGACCGACCCGTCCTCGAGATCCATGTGCCCCTTGCCCGCCGCACCAAAGACCACGCTGTCCAGCACCACCTGCGCCCCGTGGCGCGACACCACCAGGAAACTGCCCGACCCGGTGCTTTCCAGGGTCAGGTCCACCAGACGGACCCGGCAGCTTTCCAGACGAAAGAGGTCATCGGGCCCGCTCAGGGTGACGGCGGCCTGATCCCCGGCATTGCCGCGGACCACCACGTCGCGGATGCCGGGCAGCGGGTGGTCGATGACGATGGGGGCGGGCAAGGTATGGGTGCCGTCGGCCAGCTGGATCTCCACGTCATGCCCCAGCGCGTCAAAGCGGCAGATGATGGACATGGCATGGGGCAGGCTGGCAAAGGCGCCCGCGCCGGGGTTGCGCCCGTCGGCGGCGTCACTGCCCTGCACAGGGTCAACATAATAGGTGATCGGCCCCGTGGCCGCCGGGCGCACGCCGCCGCCCGGAAAGGTGACGGCCCCGCTGGCGGGATCGGCCCGCAGCGCGGTGGACCAGCTGGCCCCATCGGCACTGACCTTGACGGAAAAGGCATCCTCGCCCGTCAGGCCCATCTCGGCCCGCCCGCCAAAGCCGGTCTGGAACAGCAGGCTCGCGGTGTCGGTGGCGGCATTCTTGTTCAGCTTCAGCTGGTGCCCCGCCCCCTCATGGGTGAGCAGCGTGGCGTCCGCAGCCACGGCCAGGCGGTTGGTGGCATCGGCGGATGTGTTCAGACCCAGCTGCGGGGCCTGGTCGGGCAAGGCACCCTCCAGCAGCGCCCAGGCGGTGCCGTCAAAGGCGGCCCACTGGGCCACGTCCTGCACATAGACCGTCCAGCCCACCACCGGGGTCAGAAACAGCCACACCCCTTCGGGCTGCCAGACGGCCAGCTTGCCCGCATGCCCGGCCCAGGCCCCGCCGGCCAGCGGCCCCACCACATGGCGCGCGCCCACATCCGGCACCAAGGGCGGCGTGTTCAGATCCAGCGTCTCGACCGCCGGCTGCACGATCGCGTCCAGCAGACGCAGCGCCTCGTTATGGGTGACATGTTTCTGGGCCTGGCTGGGTTGGATATAGGGCAGCGCAAGCAACGGCGACGTATCTGACATGTGGCGGGTCCCGGCTCTGAACGAAAGACGGCGCACCCTGCCCTGTCGGCGGTAACCGTTTCCCTACCAGCGCGTGCGCACAATCCGCAGCCCGCGCAACGCCCGCTACTTCAACGCAGCCTGCCGCGCCCTGACCCAGCCCAGAAACGCGCGATCCGCCGACCGCAGCCGCGCCTTGCCGCCGCGCACCCAATAGGCGCGCCAATCCGCCTCCAGCGCATAGACATCCTCGCCCGGGGCCAGCGCGCGGGCGGCCTCCAGCGCGTCCGCCGACAGAACCGGGGCCAGGCCCGGCTCGATCACCACGGCCTTCGGGGTCACGCAGAGCACATCGCCCGGCTCAAGGACCAGATCGTAATCGGGCACCTGCCCGCTCGCGATGATGTCGCGCAGCATGGCGCGAAACACCCGGCGCGGACTGCCCGACCCCGATTTCTTCAAAAGCGTGTCCACCGACACGCGCCATTGCGGCTGGCGGCCACAATGCTTGCGCGCCAGCTCGTAAAGCCGCCGCTCCAGCGGGCGGCGCAGGGCAAAATAGTCTCTATTCAAGGTCAAAACCGACCGGGCGGTCACCGCGCGAAAGATCCAGTCGCTTAAGGTGACCATCACGCTGATCATGCGCCCCCCCTGGGCGCGGCGCACGATCTCCCAGCCTTCGATCAGGCCGAACCCGGTTGTCGTCTCGGTCTCGCCGGTGCGGATATTGGTGGTGATGCGGGTGCCCGCCAGCCGCTCGAACGCTTCGCGCAGGCGGCGGTAGCTGTCGCCGGACGTGTCGCGCCGCGTGGCCACCAACAGGTCATGGGCGGTCAGATGCAGCACCCGGCTGACCGGACGGCCCGCATTCAGGGCCGCCACCAGCTGGCTCACGCAATAGATCAGGATATCCTTGTCATGGATCGTCGCGCGGCCCTTGACCGACGGCGTGATCTCGACGCTCACATCATTGTGCCGGTACTGCACCAGCTTGCGGTCGGGGCGCGTGGACAGCGAAAAGATCGGGTGCTCCATCGTCGCCAGATCGCCCTTGGGCAGCGCATCGAAGATGTCGCACAGAAAGAAATCAGCCGTCTGCCCGGCCGGAGGAAGTGTGGCACCCGTCATGAGGCTGTCCCGTTGCTGCTCCTGATCCTGCGCGCCGCGTTCTGATGGTCCGATGATCCCGGCACATTCATGCGAAGGGAATCGGCCGGACGGCTTCGTGGTTTCAGTGACACCACGCTAGAGTTATCCACAAGATGCGTCCAGTGCGGTGACCCCGGCTCTTTCGGGGGATCGGAGTCACTCCATCGTGGGTTCAGAGTCGCCTTGTCGTGGTATCAGAGTCGCCCGACCAAAAGCGCGCCAGGCGCAACACGTTGTTTTTACGACAGGAAAGACGATAAATCTCATCCAGACAAAGCACTGTAACAGAAGTAATAACAGATTCATAACAGCACAGACTTTTCAAAACCCGGCCTTCAGCGCCTCAGCAGGCATCGCTGCACCCGATAAAACCCCTTGATTTCAAAGAAAAAGCAGAGAGGCGGGTCAAGTTTTATTTCATATGCCACGTTTTATGCTACATTGCGGAAAACATAATACATCGAGCCGTCAATGAGCACAGATCTCCCCCCCTATTTCAACATCTCCCCCGATGCTGCGCTGGCCGATCTGCCGGATCCCACGGATGTGGCCCGCTTTGCCGACCTGGCCGAGGCCTGCGCGCGGGGGCGGGCGGATCTGGCCGGGCGGGGCCTGGCCGAAGACGGGCGCAAGCAGCTGCGCCGCTTCTCCACCTGGGAGATTACACGCTATCTGATCCCGGTGGCGAGTGCGCATTTCAGGCGCGTGCTGAAACAGAACCCAGACCTGCCCCAGGGCCAGTCCGAGACCGAGGGCGGCGCCAAGTGGTTCACCCTCGACGAGGTTTTGCGCCTGCGTGCCTTTTTCGCCGCGGAAGGGTCCAAGGCCAAGGATTACCTGCCCTACCGCCCCGAGCGCCTGCCCGCCAAGATCGTGGCTGTCGCCAACTTCAAGGGCGGCGTGGGCAAGACCAGCACCGCCGCCCACCTGGCCATGTCCGCGGCCCTTGATGGCTACAAGGTGCTGATGGTGGATCTGGACAGCCAGGGCTCCATGACCTCGATCTTCGGCGGCACGGTGTCGGATGAATGGCAGACGGTCTTTCCGCTGCTGGCCCGGCACTATGCGGCCCATCTGCAGCAGGACAACCAGGCCCGGCTTGACCGCGGCGCCGCCCCCCACCCCATCGACGATGTGATGAACGATGCGTTAAAGCTGCGCACGCAGGACCTGGTGCAGTCGACCCACTGGCCCAATATCGACCTGATCGGCGCGCAGCTGAACCTCTACTGGGCCGAATTCCAGATCCCCGTCTGGCGGATGCAGGCGCGCGGCTGGAAGCTGTGGGACGCGCTGTCGGACCGGCTGGCCGAGGACGGTGTGCTCGATGATTACGACATCGTCTTTCTCGATACGCCTCCGGCGCTTGGCTATCTCACGATCAACGGTCTCAGCGCCGCCGATATCCTGCTGGTCCCGCTCGGCGCCTCCTTTCTGGAATTCGACAGCACGGGCCGGTTCTTTGACATGCTCCATTCGACCTTCCGCTCGATCGAAGATGGCGAGAACATGGCGGCCCGTGCGCTGGGGCGGCCCGAGATGGCCTTTGAATGGGATGCGGTGCAGGCGGTCATCACCCGCTATGATGGCGCGCAGCAGGCCGAACTTGCGGGTCTGATGCAGGCCTATCTGGGCCGGGCCCTGTCGCCGCACCGTCAGGACGTGACCGCGTTGATCGGCCAGGCGGGCGAGCAGGTGTCGGGCATCTACGAGACGGACTACCGCGACTTCAACCGCGAGACCTATATGCGCGGCCGCGAGACATTTGATGCCACCTATGCCGCGTTCAAAAAGCTGCTCGTGGCGGCCTGGCGGCGCGAGGTTCTGGCGGCAGAGAGCGGCTGATGTTTCGCGCGCGAAACATTTCCGGGCGCAGCAGATGTGACCGGACAGATATGAGGGAAAGGGCAGGGGCATGGCCAAACGTAAAAGACTGACACCGGCGCGGCTGGATCAGGACATCCCGGGCGCCGCAGCCCCGGAAACCAAGTCGATGCCGCTGCCCGGTGCGGCCCCGATCAGCCAGATCGCCGGCGCGTCGGCCACGGCCTCGGCGCTGGAGGATGTCACCGCAGAAATGCAGCGCATCCGGCGCGACGGGCTTCTGGTGCTCGAGCTCGATCTGGACGTCATCGACGCCGCGCATCTGGTACGGGACCGGCTGGCTCATGACACTGACGCGCTGGAGGCCCTGAAACAGAGCCTGATCGCGCGCGGGCAGCAGACCCCGATCGAGGTGATGGCCACTGAAACGGGATATGGCCTGATCTCGGGCTGGCGCCGTCTGACGGCGCTGCGCGCGCTTTATGAGGACACGGGCGAGGCCCGGTTTGCCCAGGTCCTCGCGCTGCTGCGCCAGCCCGACACGGCGGCGGAGGCTTACGTGGCGATGGTCGAGGAAAACGAGATCCGCGTGGGGCTGAGCCATTACGAGCGCGCCCGCATCGTGGTGCGCGCGGCAGAGCAGGGGGTGTTCCCGAGCGAGCAGGCGGCGCTGCGCGGCCTGTTCGCCACCGCGAGCCGGGCCCGGCGGTCCAAGATCGGATCCTTCATGCGGCTCTATCATGCGCTCGACAGTCTCCTGCAGCATCCCAGTGCCATCCCGGAGCGGCTGGGGCTGAGCCTGGTCAAGCGGCTGGAGGATGATCCCGGAACAGTGCGCCATATCCAGGGCGCGCTGCTCATGCGGCCCCCCAACACGGCGGCGGACGAGATAGCCGTGCTGGAGGCGTGCCTGCCGCCCACCCGACGCGTTGACCCGCCAGACCCGCCCAGGCCGTCCGCGCCGCGTGACATCACCGTCACCGCGCGGATCGAGAACGGACGGCGCAGCCTGACCCTGACCGGTGCGGATGTCACGGGCGCGTTCGAGACCGCGCTGCGGCGCTGGCTGTCACGTCAGGGCTAGACGCGCGACGACCGAAGCGGGAGGGTAGGGCCCAAGATGTTTCGCGCGCGAAACATTGCGCCGGATGTTCAGGGATCAGCCGTCGGATCCAGCCGCCTTGGTGACGACCAGCACCTCTTGCTGGCAGGTGGCCGAGGGCGCGTAGCCGCTGCCGGTGACGGTCACCATATCGCCGATGGCAAAGGCGCCGGGCAGATGTGACAGCGCCACGGTCTTGCCCTCTGCGGTGCGGATCGCGGGGCAGGTCACGTTGGGCACGACCTCTCCGGTCAACACGATCATACCGCCCGCCATCAGCGCAACAAAGCCCTGGCTGGCCCGACGCCCGGGCGCTGCGAAAAAAGGGGGTTTGGACATGACACTCACATGCGCTCCGAAACGGCTCATGCGCCCGGCAAAACCGGACCCGTGACCCACAGATGTTCAAAACCCTAACGAAGGACAGACAGCCGGGCAATGGGGGTATTCCAGACCGTGTTCACGGCGATGTTAGAGGTTGTCAGAATGATGAATTTTGCACTAACGTAGGGTCAATATCATTTTACTCTTTCGCTATTTTTTGAATTTCAGTGCGCGGAAGATATTGAATCCAAACGATTTTTATGAGGTGGCAATTATGAATGCTCCAATCAAAACTGTCCCGAATCCATTTGACGATTCCGTGGTCGATCCCGTCACGGACGCCCTGATCCCCGAAGGCGAAGCGCCCGATACGGCCCAAAGCGACATGCTTGCGAGCACGTTCGAAGAGATGTCGCCGCAAGAGCAGCGCACCTTTGTCGCAACCTCGGACGAGGCCCTGTTCCAGGCGCTGGGACAAAAGACGATCCAGGCCCTGCGCGACGCGTTCGGCGGTGCCGATACCAGCCATGACTGGTCGCAGGTCGCCGAAGGGCCGCAGCTGGTCCGGACCCAGGACATGGCGCGCGAACTCTTTGATTTCGACGACACGGTGCACGGTACGGACCGTGGTGTCGCAGCACCCGTTGGCCAGTTCTATCTGGCGGAGCCCTACGCCCCCGCAGCACAGGCAGCGGCCCCTGCCGCGACGCAAACGACCCTGCTGTCCGACATGCAGCTGTCGGACATCAATATCGGGCCGTCGGCGCATATGTCGCTGCCCACCGACACGCTGTTTTCGCAGCAATGGCACCTGAACCAGACGGTCGGCGGCCTGCTGGACCTGGGTGATCTGAGCACGATCTGGGACGAATATACCGGCGCCGGGGTCGAGGTGGTGATCGTCGATGACGCCATCCAGCGCACCCACCAGGATCTTGATGCGAACTATTCGTCCACCAAGGACTGGGATTTCGACAACAATGACACCGACCCCAGCGGGGTCGACGGCCAGAACCACGGCACCGCGGTGGCGGGCATCATCGGGGCCAACCGCGACGGTGTCGGCACCGTCGGTGTCGCCTATGACAGCACGATTTTCGGGTTCCAGGTCAACGGGTTCATTTCCGACACGTTCATGGAGCAGATCGAACTGTCGATCGACAATGCCTCGGGCGTGACCGAGACAGTGGGCGTGGACCGCACGGCCGACATCGTGAACATGAGCCTCGGCACCATGTTCGCCAGCAACTATTTCGACACGTTCCTGACGCAGTCGGTCATGGCCGCGGCCAACCAGGCGATTGACGAGGCGGCCGTGGTCGGCCGTGACGGTCTGGGCACCATCATGGTCAAATCCGCGGGCAATTCGCGCCTGACCAACCCGTCCGAAGGGTCGGGCAACCAGGGCCATGACGCCAACGCGTCGTCCTGGAACGCCAATATCCACACCATTTCGGTGGCCGCCGTCGATCAGGACGGCGATGTGTCGATCTATTCAAGCCATGGCGCCAACATCCTGATTTCTGGCTTCGGCACCCCCTTTGCGGGCGAGGTGGTCACCACCGACCGCATGGGCAACGAGGGCTATAACCCCGGGGGCGGCAACCAGCCCGCCGACGTCAACTATACCGGCAGCTTCAACGGCACCTCTGCTGCGGCCCCGATGGTGTCGGGTGTCATTGCCCTGATGCTTGAGGCCAACAGCGAGCTGGGCTGGCGCGACGTGCAGGAGATCCTGGCCTATTCCGCGCGCCATGTGGGCACGGCCATCGGGTCGGGCACATCCGGTTCCGAAGAATATGCCTGGGCCTTCAACGGCGCCAGCACCTGGAACGGGGGCGGTCTGCATTTTTCGAACGACTATGGCTTTGGCCTGGTCGACGCCTTTGCCGCCGTGCGCATGGCCGAGATGTGGACCACAGCCAACGGCGCCAACAAGACCAGCGCCAATGACACGATCACCTTCAACGATGTGCTGAACGCGAGCCAGACCCTGACGGGCAGCAACATCGCCGACAGCTTTACCTTTACCCCGTCGTCCAATGTCGAGATCGAGCATGTCACGGTCGACATCAATTTCCTGCAATGGGACGATCTGGGCGATCTGGACATCGTGCTGATCGCGCCCGATGGCACGCGCATTCACCTGATCGACAATGTCGGTGAAAACAGCGGCAATGCCACGGGCGGGTTCGGATCGGGCCGCTGGGAATTCACCTCGCCCGGCCTGATGGGCATGAACAGCACCGGCACCTGGACGCTGGAGCTGCGTGACCAGGACAGCTCTGTTGCCTCGCCCATCGTGATCAACGACATCGACATCCGCTTCCACGGCAAGGGGGACACGACCAACGACCATTTCGTGTTCACCAACGAGTTTTCGGATTATGCCGGGTCGTCCACCCATGGCACCAATTTCAACGGCGGGACGGGCACCGACACGATCAACACCGTGGCCGTGACATCGGACGTGGTGATTGATCTGCTGACCAATTCCGGCACCATTGACGGTGTGGCGATCACCAATGCCAACATCGAACAGGTGTTCACCGGCGACGGCAATGACGAGATCATCGGCGACAGTTTTAGCGTCTTGCTGGATGGGGGCCGTGGCAATGACACGATCACCGGCGGCATTGCCTCGGAAGAGATCATTGGCGGGGCGGGCAACGACGTGTTGTCAGGTGGCGGCGGTGACGACACCGTGCGCGGCGGCGACGGCAACGACACGCTGATCGGTGGCGGGACGGGCACTGACCTGCTGCAAGGCGAGGACGGCAACGACACGTTCGAGTTCACCGCGGGCGACCATCGGGATGCGAACATTGATGGCGGCGACGGCAACGACAGGATCCTGTTGAGCGGCCTTGGCACCTTCAACTTTGACGGGGCCGGCCTGGCGCTGACCTCCATCGAGGAAATCGAGTTCAACGCCGACGTGAACGGCACCAAGATCGCCAACTTCACGATCAAGGAGTTCGACAATATCATCGAGGTGCCGACCAACCTGCGGATCGACAGCAGCGGCGGCAATGTCGACATCCTGAACTTCAGCGTTGTCGGCGCGGTCTTTGCGACCATCGACTGGAGCGGCTGGATCTTCCAGAACTGGGACGACACCCTTGATGAGCTCAACATCACCCTGGGCGGGGCCGTCACCAATTTCACGGGCACTTCGGAGCGCGACAATATCGAAGGCGGCAGCAATGCCGAAACCATCAACGGTGACGATGACAACGACTACATCGATGGCAATGCGGGTGACGACACCATCTTTGGCGGCGAGGGCAACGACACGCTCGAGGGCGGCAGCGGCGTCGACAGCCTGAACGGCGGCAACGGCGACGATGTGTTCGTGCAGTTCAACGGCTGGAGCGGCGGCGACACCTATAATGGTGGCGCGGGCACCGATACCTTCGACACGTCGGGCAACACAGCCTTCAACGTCGTTGCAAACCTTGGTGCCGGCACCTGGTCCGGCGGCGGTGGCCCGGTGACGCTGATCTCGGTCGAGAACCTGATCGACACTGATGGCGATGGCGACCTGACCGGCTCGTCCGTCGCCAACCTCATTGATGGCGCCGGGGGCGACGACACGATCGACGGTGGCGGCGGCAACGACACGCTCTTTGGTCGTGAGGGCGACGATATGCTGGAGGGTGGCAGCGGCAACGACACCATGCGCGGCGGCGTCGGCAACGACACGCTGGATGGCGGGTTCGGCACCGACGACAACTTTGGTGGCAGCGGTGACGACCTGATGTTCATGCGCTCCGGTGACGGTGTTGACAACTATGACGGCGGGTCGGGCACCGACACGGTCGATTTCACCGACACCAACATCGCTACTTTGGTCGATCTGATGGCCGGGGGGTGGCGCTTTGGAGCCGGCGCGCTGACCAATGACATGGTCAACGTCGAGAACCTGAACATGTCGGGTGGCGACGACACGGTGACCGGGTCGAACGCGGCCAACGAGATCTATGGCCGGGGTGGGAACGACTCGCTCAACGGCATGGGTGGCGCGGACTATCTCAACGGCGAGAACGGCGACGACACCGTCAACGGCGGCGACGGCGATGACGAGCTGCGCGGTGGCGCGGGCGTCGACCTGCTGATCGGGGGGGCTGGCAACGACAACATCCGCGGCGGCAACGACGACGACACGCTGCGCGGCCAGGCCGGTCAGGACACCCTGACAGGCGGCAACGGCGTGGACTTCCTGCGGGGCGGCGCGGATGCCGACACGCTGGACGGCGGCGCCGACACCGATACCGCGCAATACACCACCGACACCGCGGACCTGACCATCAACCTCGGGGCCGGGACCGGCCAGGGGGGCGATGCCCAAGGCGACGTGCTGATCAGCATCGAGAACATCATCTCGGGCTCGGGCAATGATGATCTGATCGGCTCCAGCGCGGACAACATGCTGGAAGGCATGGACGGCAACGACACGCTGCGCGGCGGGTCGGGCGAGGACACGCTGATCGGCGGCAACGGCGACGACGTGCTGGCCGGTGGCGGCGGGGATGACAGCGTCCGGGGCGGCAATGGCCGTGACCAGATCAGCGGTCGCGACGGGGCCGACACCCTGAACGGCGGCAACGATGTCGATACGCTGCAATACCAGAGCGACACCGTCGGCGTGAACATCCACCTGGGCAACAACACCGCCAGCGGTGGCGAGGCTGCGGGCGATGTCATCTCGAACTTCGAGAATGTCACGGGCGGCAGCGGCAACGACATCCTGACCGGATCCGATGTCCGCAACGTGCTGGTGGGCGGCCTGGGCGACGACCAGCTGCGCGGCGGCAACGGCAATGACGTGCTGGTGGGCGAGAAGGGCGACGACTTCCTTGCAGGTGGCAACGGCAATGACACGCTCAAGGGCAGCAACGGCGACGACACGCTCAAGGGCGGGGCGGGCAACGACGTGCTGCGCGGCTCGAACGGCGAGGACGTGTTCATCTTTGGCGCCGGGTCGGATGACGACAGGCTGGTCAAGTTCGAAACCGGCATCGACACGGTGCGCATCGAGGGGCTGACACAGGCCGACGTGTCGTTCTCGAATGCGGGCGGTGGCAACACGCTGATGACGCTCAGCACGGGCGACACGGTGCTGTTCACCGACATATCCGTGGGCGATCTGAACACGTTCGACGACTTCGTCTTCGTCTAGCGACAGGCGGGGCGCGTCCCAAATATTTTGCGACGATGCAGCGGGCGGCGGAGAGCCGCCCGTTTTGCGTGTATGGGCAAAATTTTGCTGGCTGTTTCGGGCGGCTTTCCCTCTACTCGGAGGCAAGGATTTTCACCCCTCAAAGCTTTTGCCTGGAGGTATTGAATGCCCCATCTGCCACTTTTTCACGACATTTCACTGGTGCCGCGCCTGGACGGGCCGTTCATGGTCTCATTCTCGGCCGTGGCGGTACAGAACTCGTTCAACATCATCGAGGGGGGCCCGGGCGACGATTCGCTGCCCGGCACGGACAATCCAGACAAGATTTTCGGTGGTGCGGGCGATGATACGATCCTCGGGGGGGGCGGCAAAGACATCCTGCGGGGACAGGCCGGCAATGACAGCATTCTGGGCGGGGATGGCAATGACACCCTTGTAGGTGGTGCCAACAACGACCTGCTGGAGGGAGGTGCGGGGCGGGACAGGTTCTCTGGCGGCGGGGGATCTGACGTCATTTCCGGCGGGGACGGCATCGATACGGCGATCTACATCGACGAAGTGCAGAGCATGACCATCAGTCTTGGCATGGGCACCGGTCTTGGTGGCATCGCGCAGGGCGACCTGCTGATCAGCATCGAGAACCTGATCGGAGGCCGGGGCAGTGACAGCCTGATCGGGTCCGTCGGCATCAACAATTACATTGATGGCAATTTCGGCAATGACACCATCAAGGCAGGCCCGGGCAACGACACCCTGATCGGCAGCCGTGGCGATGACTTCCTGGCCGGGGGCTCAGGAGATGACTTTATAAAGGGCGGTCTGGGCCGTGACGAGTTGAAGGGTGGGATCGGCAACGACACCCTGAACGGCGGTCTCGATCTCGACACGCTGATCTACAACAACGACACCGTGGGCGTGACCGTGAACCTGGGCCTCAACACCGCCACCGGGGGCGAGGCCACGGGCGACGTGATCGCGAATATCGAGAACGTCACGGGCGGCAGCGGCGATGACCTGCTGATCGGGTCGGCCCTGCGCAACACGCTGGTGGGCGGGATTGGCGACGACACCCTGGAGGGCGGCGGCAACAGGGACAGGCTGGACGGCGGCAGCGGCAACGATTCCCTGTTCGGTGGCGATGGCCAGGACACCGTTTTCGCCGGTCTGGGCAATGACGTCCTGATCGGTGGCGACGGCAATGACTCGCTCTATGGCGAGAATGGGGATGACACCCTGGATGGCGGTTTAGGCGATGATCGCATGTTCGGGTCGAGGGGGGCGGATGTGTTCCTCTTCAGGCCCGGGTCGGGCCAGGACACGGTGTTCGGTTTCCGCGCCAATGTGGACACGGTCCGCATCGAGGGGCTGACCCAGGCCGATGTCACGTTTTCCCCGACGCCGTTCGGCGCAAGTACCGTGATGACCCTGAGCACGGGCGACACGGTGCGCTTTGGCCAAATAACCGTCGAGGAGCTGAACACGTTCGACGACTTCGTCTTTGTCTAGGCTGCGGACGCGCGCCATGCCCTCTATGCGAGGGCAGGAATTTTTAACTGTCACAGACTTTGTCTGGACCTATTGAATGTCTGATCTCCCCCTCTCGCGCTTTGTCTTTGACCCGCTTCACGACAGCCCGCTGCTGCCGGATCTCGCGTGGCCTGTCTCGGCCGCATTGTCAGCCGAGGCGGTGCCGCCTGCGCTCGACGTCATCATCGGCGGGCCGGGCGACGATTCGCTGCCCGGCACGGCCGGGGCCGACAACATGTCGGGGGGTGCGGGCGACGACACCCTGGAGGGCGGTGACGGCAACGACACCCTGCGGGGCGAGGCGGGCAATGACAGTCTTCTGGGAGAGGCGGGCAACGATACCGTTCTGGGCGGCGGGGGTGACGACATCCTGCAGGGCGGCGCCGGTCGGGACCTGCTCTCTGGCGGGTCGGGGGCCGATACAATGTCCGGCGGGGATGGCAGCGACACGGTGCTCTACATCTTCGAGACGGATGACCTGATCATCAACCTGACCATGGGTGCGGGATTTGGCGGCAGGGCACAGGGCGATGTGCTGATCGACATCGAGAATATCCGCGCGGGCGCGGGCAATGACAGCCTGATCGGCACCAGCGGCGACAATCGCATCGAGGGCAATGACGGGGCGGACACCCTCAAGGGAGGGGGTGGCGACGACACGCTTGTCGGCGGCAGCGGCGCAGACGAGCTGGCCGGTGGCGCGGGCGATGACAGCATCCGGGGCGGTCTGGGCGAGGACAACATCAAGGGCGGCGCCGGGGCCGACACGCTGAATGGCGGCCAGGATGTCGACACGCTGCTGTATCAGAACGACAGTGTGGGCGTGGCCTTGCATCTGGGCAAGAACAGCGCCAGCGGCGGCGAGGCCGCGGGCGACGTGATCTCGAATTTCGAGAATGCCAGGGGCGGCAGCGGCGACGACACCCTGACCGGGTCCGGTGAGGACAATAGGCTGGCGGGGGGCGATGGCGACGACCAGCTGCGCGGCGGGGCCGGTCGCGACACGTTGAGCGGCGAGGACGGCGACGATTACATGGCCGGCGGCAAGGACGACGACTCGCTTCGGGGCGGCGAGGGCGACGACGTTCTGATCGGGGGTGACGGCAATGATTTCCTGGCCGGCGAAAACGGTGACAACACCTTCATCGGCGGTGCTGGCGATGACTATCTGACCGGCTTTCAAGGCGACTCGGACGTGTTCGTCTTTGGCCCCGGGTCGGGCCATGACACAATGTTCGCTTTCAGACCCAATTTTGACCTGATCCGGATCGAGGGGCTGACCCAGGCCGACATCACGTTCTCGGACCCGGGGGGACCTGACACGCTGATGACCCTCAGCACCGGCGATACGGTGCTGTTGCGCAACACGAAGCCGTATGAGGTGGAAGACTTCGATCCCTTTGTGTTTGTGTGATCAGGGCCTGATCTAGGTTTCATCCGGCGTGGGCAATATTCTGCCGCGTATGCGCAGTTTCAAATCATTCGTTTTGCATATCGGCATCAAAATTCTACTGATTGCCTGAAAAGGGAAATTGCCGTTTCGGTGCCACAATTGTTCTGTATAGGAAGGGCGAAACCGAATTCCCCCTGTTTGCCTGAACGAGAAGCCCAATGTGCCTGACCTGTATTCAACTTGATCCCTTTGACCTTCAGGACGTGAAAGACCTGATGCATTCCGGCCCCGTCGCGCCCATGCCCGCGATCCTGCCCTGGCCCGGTGCGCCGATCATTCCCGTGGATCCTGCCGAAACATCCGAAGAGCCCGATACGCTGTCGCAGGTTCTGGACAGCAACAATGTCGAGGATCTGGCGGAGGTCGAGGACGTCACCGCACTGGACGGTATGGAGAATGTCGGCGCGGTTCTGACCGGCGCGCTCGAGACGCTGCAGGCGGGTCTGCTGGAGCAGATGGACGCTGCGGGCGCGGGGGCAGGGGGCACGCAGCCCGATGACGGCCCCGCCGTGGCGATGGACGTGTCGACCGCTGTGGTGGTGTCGAGCGGCAGCCCGATCATCGACGGGGTGCTTTATTCCCGGCGCTGGACCATGGACACGATCACCTACAGCTTCCCCGATGAGGCATCCGATTACGAGGCGAACTATCCCC